>CAYUPD010000014.1:6765-14664 GCA_964446645.1 uncultured Rhodospirillaceae bacterium | reverse complement strand
ATCTGGAATGCCGGTTATCTCGGGCAAGCGAATTTTTCCGAACGCCCAGACGCTTAAAACATGCGCCTTGATCCATTCAAAACACAAAGCATACGCAACGGCACCCGCCATCATTCCCAACGCGCCTACAAGTGCATGAATACTGCCTGTCGCGAGCGCGGCCAAGCCAGTGCCGGGACAGTAGCCATACAAAGCGATGCCGATCCCAAACAGAATCGCGCCGAGGACAACTCCGAGCATATTTGCGCTTTTGATATGATAGGCCGCCTGCCCCAGATCGACGAGCAGAAGCACGCCGAGCCCGCCGACTATAATGGCCGTGAACAAAAGCTTGAATACGGTGAAATCCTGAAAGCGGAACTGGCCGATGATGACATTGTAGTCGGCGACTCTGCCTCGGTGAAGCAATCCTCCGAAAATCGCGCCGATGCACAGAGCGAGCCACAAACCTGGTTCTTGAGACATGATCCCCCCCTATTCCGATTTGCAGCCGAAGATCGCGCATGCCGCGAGGACTCCGCTTGCGAACATGGTGACGATAAAAACCCAGCTCGACACGGCCAGTTGCAGGCCGCCGGATAAAGCGTGGCCGCTTGTGCAACCCCCGGCAAGCCGCGCGCCGAACATCACGAGCGCCCCGCCGATAAACGCCGCGACAAAGCGTTTCAGAACCGAATTTCCGAAACGCGCGCGCCATCTTTCCGGAACGGCTTCCCATTTCAGCTTGCCCGAAAAGGAAGCCGACAAAAACGCGCCCAGCATCAAGCCTCCTAAAAAGACGACGCCGTAATCGAGGCTAAGCGGCATCGGCTTCCAATAAGCGTTCTGCGCGACGCCCTCGCTGCCCATGAACGGCAACGCAAAAAGAGACGCAATGCGCGAAAGCGCCGTCGTCACGCCCAAAGGCTCTTTAGCAACGGCAAAGGCGATCCAGCACAAGACGCCAAGTCCGGCTCCTACCAAATAAGGCGCCAAATCGATCGTTTTTAGGCGCGCAGGAAATAAAGAAACGATGCTTCGCATGCTTTCCTCCGTCGGCTGAGCCTGCAGTGTACTACAAAATGCAGGCAAAATTCGAAGATTCTATAAGCGCATACAATCGTAAGTTATTTTTTCACTTTATGTTTTGCTTTGACCTTAGCAATTTGGTCGAGCAGCTCTTTCATGGCCGCGAGGGCTTTCTTCTCATCGGCAGTCAGGGCCTTTTGGGGGTGAAAGTGGCTCATCAGCACCGCTAAGGCGTCCCCTATCCGTCCAAGTTGTTTGCCGTAGCCCGCAACATCCGACAGAACCTCGCCTTCGACGTCCGGGTTGCTCGATTGGCCGAAGTTGATGTTGATGAGGCCGAGTTGGCTTCCCACGGGGTTAAAGTAAGCCGTCCACGGATTGATTGACTGAACGACATCCCCGGATAACGGTAATTTAAAGGTCGGCATGCTTCGAGTCTCCTTTTGGCAGGGCGCGGTTTGCCAAGAATAGGCGTTTGCCGCCTAAAATAAAGGGGGGCATACCTCTTTAATCGGCCTTTCATAAGCCTTTTTTTAATGCCTCTTTTCATACCCCAAGGGTTGGTTTATGACGCTTGCCTCGTACACGATGTTGTTTTAGGAGCAGGCACAATGAAATGGCCTAACATTTTCCCGCGCGAAGCGAAATTCCTGCATTTTATGGAAAGCCAGTCCGTCCAAGCCCTTGACGTTTCCCGCCAGCTTAAAATTTTTATCGAGGTTTCCAACGATCAAAACGCCAGCGCCGAAATCGACAGGCTCCGGGCTTCCTCGAAAACCCTCGTTACCGAAATCACCTCCGAGCTGTGCCGCGCGTTCATCACGCCTTTCGACCGCGAAGACATTCAGGATTTCTCGGACATCATGTACAACGTGCCCAAGGTCGTTCACAAAATCAAAAACCGCATCATGATGCACAAGATACCGCTTGAGGATAGCGGCTTCATCAAGCAAGCCGACCTGATCGTCCAGGAAGCGGTCGTCATGCACAAGCTGGTCGGCTCGCTCGTCCACGGCAAGGGCAGCAAAGGCGTTATCGAGGGCATCGATCAACTGCGCGAGCTCGAGCAGAAGGGCGACGAAGTTCACAACAGGATCATCGTCGATCTGTTCCAAAGCAACAAGGACATCCGCGTCATTGTGCTGCAACGCGACGTGTGCGACATGCTCGAAAGAGTCGTCGACCGGTTCCGCGACGCGGCCGGAGTCGCCTTGCAAATCGTTTTGAAGCACAGCTAACGGGCGTTCATCGTGGAATTTCCGGTTCTCATCCTTATCGTCACCGTGCTCCTGACGCTGATTTTCGACTTCATCAACGGGTTCCACGACTCGGCCAACGCCATCGCCACCGTCGTTTCGACCAAGGTTCTCAGCCCCAAAACCGCCGCCTACATGAGCGGCACCCTCAATCTCCTCGGCGCCATGATCGGCACCGAGGTCGCGACAACGATCGGCAAGGGGCTGGTCGACTCGGCAACCATCACGATCAGCACCATTTTTTGCGCCGTCACAGCGGCCATCGCGTGGAATCTCCTCACGTGGTACAAGGGATTGCCGAGCAGCTCGTCCCACGCCCTCATCGGCTCCCTGCTCGGCGCGACGGCCGCCTCGGGCGGCTTCGACAGCATCATGTTCGATAAGGTTTTCGGCAAGGTCGTCGTGCCTATGGTCGTTTCGCCTCTCTTCGGCATTCTGATCGGCTTTATCTTCATGTACGGCCTGACTTGGTTCGTTTACAAAAAACCTTTAGGCCGCACGCACTTTTTCTTTGCCAGGATCCAGATATTCTCGGCCGGATTCATGGCCCTCAATCACGGCCAAAACGACGCGCAAAAATCCATGGGCATCATCGCTTTGGCGTTGATCCTGATTTATCCGTCGGAATCCTTCGTCGTCCCGTTTTGGGTCAAGCTCGCCTGCGCTTCGGCCATGTGCTTCGGCACGATGTGCGGCGGCTGGCGCATTATTCGCACGCTCGGCACCAAGATGATCAAGCTCCAGCCCATTCACGGATTTGCGGCAGAAACTGCGTCGTCCCTCATTATTGCCAGCGCTTCGCATTTTGGAATTCCGCTCAGCACCACGCAGGTCATCTCAAGCTCCATCGTGGGCGTCGGCGCGGCCAAGCGCTTCTCGGCCGTGCGGTGGAGCGTCGTCGGCAATATCGTCGGCGCGTGGATTTTGACGCTGCCCACGACTTTCCTGCTGTCGGCCCTTATCATGAAGGGCTGCAGGCTTTTCTAGAGTCCTCTGCGGCTATTTTACTCGGAACAGCACGTCGATTCACAGCAACTCAGACGCTTTGCCGCGCGGTTATATACCCATCCGACGATAAAGCCCGCGACAAATCCGTCGAGAAACGCCCATACGGCGCCGATGATCGCACCGATCACCGAGGCCGCGTAGCCGATATACAGCGACGCGAGAAGCGTGACGAACGTTTCGCCCCATCCGAACATTGCGAAAACGGCCAGACACCCCACATACAGCGCCCATACGGCGCCTACGGCTATGCCTAAGGCTACAGGTTGACATTTGCTCATGATATTCTCCCTTTCCGTTGCGGCGATATCCTATCAGGCGCTTTCCTTTTTGTCCTGCGGCAATTCCGCGCCGTCCGGAATCTTCGATTTGATCAAAGCGACGAAATCCTTCGCCAGCATATGATAGAGCGAAACGGGACATATCAGGCGGCTGGTCCCCGCCGCGATCACGGCCGCCGCGATAAGCGGAACCGGCATCGATTCACGCCCGGATACCTCCAGAACGATGATAAAAGCCGTAATCGGCGCCTGCGTGACTCCCGCAAAATAAGCCGCCATTCCTAGAAGCACGATCCCCGCTACCGGCGTCGCAGGAAACCACTCGGCCATCGACGCGCCGAACCCCGCGCCGACCGAAAGGCTCGGCGAGAAAATGCCGCCCGGAATGCCGCTAAACCCGGATATGGCCGTCGCTAAAAACTTGGCAATCGTATAAAGCCAAGCGCCGTCGCCTTGTCCGTACAGCAGTTTTTCGGCCTGCGCATAGCCCGATCCGAACGTCGCATCGTTCGTCATCAATCCCAAAAACGCGATTGCAAGGCCGCAGGCCGCGGCGAAAACAACAGGATGTATGTTGCGACGGCGGCAAACGCCCTGCAAAAACCTGCCCCCTCCTACCAGCGCATGCGCAAACAATCCGCCCATAAGGCCGCCGCCGACGCCTATCGCGGCAATAGCCAAGATATCGCGCCCGATAACGAATCCGCCGTCCGCGTAGCCGAAGTAGCTATAGTTTCCCAAAATCGACATCGACGACGCTCCGGCGAAAATGATCGCCGTCAGAACGATGCTGCTGTGCTTGTATTCGAACGACCGCGCCATTTCCTCGATGGCAAAGACAATCCCCGCCAACGGCGTGTTAAAAGCCGCCGCGACGCCTGCGGCCGCGCCCGCAAGAATGACGCTTCGGGCGATCTCGGCGTTGATCTTTCCCCAGTGCCCTCCAAAATACAGAATCGCCGCGCCGATCTGAACCGTCGGGCCTTCGCGTCCGACCGATGCGCCGCCTAAAAGGCCGAGCGCGGTCAGAAATATTTTACCGACAACGATGGGGAGTCCTAAAAGCAGGTTGCGCTCCTTATGCGTATCGAGCGAGCGCGCCGCAATAGCTTGGGGAATGCCGCTCCCCACGGCATAGGGGCAGAAGCGCAACGTAAGCCATGCCGTCAGCGCGAATATGAAGGGACATATGAGGAGAGGCAACAATCCGAAGAACGAGACGGCGGCCATGAAATACTTCTGGGCGTAATCGGACATGTAGGCAAAACCGGCCGCAATGATTCCGATAACGATCGCGCCGCACCAGAAAACAACCCTGTTACGCCAACGAGGAAAAGAGAAAAGGCTTCTCCCGGCGTCGTAAAACTCTTGCCGTGTCATAAGCGTCCGATATGAACGCGAATGGTGAAGATAACGTTAAGCGCGGCGGCGCATCTTGCGTCCGCCAAGCCCGGCCCCGGCGATGCCCGCAACGAACAAAGGCAAGGCGGCCGGAAGCGGCGTTTCGGAAACAGGCGGTCCATCCGAGGCGATGTTGCCCGTTCCGCCTGCGGGGCCGATAACGTCGGCAGAGAAATAATACCCAAGCTTATTGGCGATAAAATCGGAAATACTGATGCCGGACAGGCTGAACACCGTAAACATGAGGGGGCCAGGCTCGGAAGCGCTCGCGCCGGGGCCGCAACCCGTGCAGTCCATTCCGTTAAGGAAGGTCCCGTATGGCGTGTTGATGATGTCGGTCACAAGAGAGAACATTCCAGAGGGACTCGTTACCGTCACGGCATAGGCCGACGCCGCTAAATCGAGATTATAGGCGAACGCATGGTGCTTGCCGCCCGTGCTGACAAATGCGGTCTTGTCCGCGAGATCGACGACGACATCGACTTGATTGGCGCTGACCTGAGTGAGGGTCACGGTTCCGAGCACGCCGCTGCCGATTGACGCGTCCATGATGTCCAGATAATAAATTGTGCTGGCTTTTGCCGGAGCCGATAAGGCCAATGCAAAAATCAATGACGCAACAAAAAATCCGAATTTGCGCATAAATCGCTCCAAAAAAATTTCTAAAAACAACGGCCCGCGGACGCTAAGCGACAGTAAATGAAAGCCTTACGGCTGGCAAGACCCAAAACGGCGCATCCCCCGGCCACAAAAGACGAGCTAATCCCTTGTAATATAATATTATATGGAATTGATCTTTCGCAAATATTCTTTAACCGTCCGGTCGAGTTCGTGGGACTGCGAGCCGAGGCAATTTGCCGCGTCGAGAACGTTTTTGGACGAGCTCTTGGCCATATCGACCATTTTTTCGGCGCTCGATATGCCGTTGAAGATAATTTCGGCTTCTCGGGCGATGCCGCCGGCGTTGTTGCTGATCTTGGCCGTCGCGTTTTTTTGCTCGTCCACGCGGTCGACGAGCGATATGGCGATGGAGGCCATGTCGTTGACCGGCCCCGTCACCTTGAGAACGGAGGCGAAAGGAAACGCGTTGAGCGCCGCCACGACGTTTGTCGCGAGTTTCGAGAATTGGGAAATTTGGCGGGAGATGTCGCCTGCGGCAGTAGAGATTTCTTCCGTTGCGTCGGCGATCGATTTTACCCCTGTCAACACGTTTTTGATGGAGGCTCCCGAAGAGTTCACGATATGAGCCGCTTCGACGACGTTGTGAGTCATGGCCTCGGCCGTCGCGTTGAGGGCGTTTTGGGCGACGAGGAGGGAGTCGATGGAGGTTCGCACGGACTTATCGAATTCCGTGTTGAACTCGAAAAGTATCTTCGCGCGCTTTTCTTTTTGAGCCAACTCGGACACGCGCACGGCCTGCATGTCGATAAGCTGCTCGGCGCGACGAGCGTTGGATTCCATCTCTTTCTGCTTGCTCTCCTGCAACAGGATGATTTCTTCGGCCCGGCTCGTATAGGCGTCGATGGCCTGCGTGCGTTCGGCTTGAAGCCTTTTGTTGTCCAGAACGTATTCCTTCATCGTCTGGATGGCGTGCGCCATCTTTCCGATTTCGTCGCCGCGATTCAACGACGGCACTTCGACTTCCGTGTCGCCTCTGCGCAAACGCTCCGCAATCGCCTCCATGTCCGCTAACGGGCGCAGTTGATAATGCGAAAGCGTCCATGCCCCTGCGGCCATGCAAGCCGAAATAAGCACGATAACGCTTCCTATGACGATCTCGAGCCTTGCGATCAGATCGCGCTCGGCCGATTTATTGAGCCCTACGAAGAAGATGCCGATGACATTTCCGGTTTTGTCGAGAATGGGATCGTAAGACGAGAGATAAGGCTGCCCCAAGATGACGGCCTCGCCCTGATATGTCTTTTTATTGCGAAAAACCATGTCATAGGCAGGCCCCGGCGCAAGCCTCGTGCCGATAGCGCGTCCGCCGGTTTGGGGATTCCTGACGTTCGTCCGAACGCGCACGTCGCCTTTAAAAATCGTCATAACGTCGCCCCTCGACCCTAAAAGGTCCGTGACTTCGTCGATGAGCTTTTCGTCATCGTCGAGGTTATGACTTCCGATATAAAGATTTCCGTTTTTCAGTTCGTAAGCTTTTCCGTACTTAAGCTCCACGATTGCGCGCGCCAAAACGGCGTTTGCATTGATATCTTCCTGAGCGCGTTTGTAGAGATACGGCGTCAAAATCCCGTGAATGGCATACAATACCGCTATCGTAAAAACGAACGAGAACGCGACTCCGAACAAGCCGTTCTTGGTCGAAATCGAAACATTTTTCATAAAGCTCATTTTGGCTCCCGATCGGAAGGCGCGCGGAATCTCTCCGGACGGATTTTGAGCCAAACATTTAAAGAAGTGTTTTCATGAGGTTACTCGGGTATTGAACGGCGCACAAAAAAACATAATCATAAAGCACTAAAAGTCCTTCCTCTGACGCATAAGCAAAGTCAAAGCGTTGCGTTTCATTGAATAGAACCGCTTTTTATCGCCAATCCTTGCCTCGGATGGTATAGCGAAAAGCAACTTAGGAGATAACGATGCAGGATAAGCCGAAACGGTTGGTTCGTTATGCCCTGTTTGCCTGTTGCCTTGTAGTGCTTGGCGCCGGAATTGCCTGGTATGACGCCTCAAAGGTCGTTTCGGCTCCGGTCATCACGGCCAAAGCCGTCCGCGCAGATCTTGAGGAAAGCGTTTTGGCCAACGGAACGCTCGAAGCTTACAAACTTGTCAGCGTCGGCGCGCAAGTCTCGGGGCAAATCAAGTCTCTCAAGGTCGCGTTGGGCGACAAGGTCGCCAAAGACCAGTTGATCGCCGAAATCGACTCCCTGCCCCAGCAAAACAACTTGCATAACGCCGAAGCGTCGCTCGAAAACGCGCGCGCCTTATAT
>CAYUPD010000014.1:0-6755 GCA_964446645.1 uncultured Rhodospirillaceae bacterium | reverse complement strand
TGGCTTACAAACTGGCATTATTATGGATTAAAACGTCTTTAAAAAAGCCGAGGCCGTCTATCTGAGGCAAAAAGCCCTTCGCGACAAAGACGCCGTCTCGAAAGAAAGTTTCCAGGCCGCCCAAGCCGATTATGAATCGTCGCAGGCTAACCTCGCCGCGCTCAACGCCAAGATCAAAGCCGCCGAGATCGCCGTCGATACGGCCAAGATCGATCTCGGCTACACCAATATTACGGCGCCTATGGACGGAACCGTCGTGGCCATCGTCACCGAGGAAGGCCAGACCGTCAACGCCGCCCAGCAAGCGCCGACGATCATCAAACTGGCGCAGCTCGACACGATGACCGTCAAGGCCGAAATCTCGGAAGCCGACATTACGCGCGTCAAGATCGGGCAGAAAGTCCGCTTTACGATTCTCGGCGAGCCGGAGCATTTTTACGAAGCGGCCTTGCGCGCCGTCGAGCCCGCGCCGGAATCCATCGAAAGCGAATCTTCATCGAGCAGTTCTTCGTCGTCGTCCAGTTCGTCGAGCGCGGCGATTTACTACAACGGCCTGTTTGACGTTCCCAACCCCGAAGGCAAGCTGCGCATTTCGATGACGGCCGAGGTTCGCATTCTTCTTAACGAGGCGAAAAACGCGGTCTCCGTGCCGCGCACGGCGTTGAGAGGCCCGCAAACCGACGGCAGCTATAAAGCGCTCGTCGTCAACGCCGCAGGCTTGCACGAAGAGCGTACGGTTCACGTCGGCATCAACGACAGCGTCAACGCCGAAATCCTCGACGGCGTACAGGAAGGCGAAAACGTCGTCGTAAGCGAATCCCTGACGGCCAGCGGCGAGTCCTCGCTGTCGGACACGCGCGGACGGCGCGGACCGCCGATGGGGATGTAAGAGATGGCCGCTCCCCTTCTCGAACTTCGCGCGCTGAGCCGCTCTTATGCGGCGGGAGAAGAGCGCGTCGTCGCTTTGAAGAACGTCAATCTTAATATCCAAGCGGGTGAGATGGTCGCCATCGTCGGCGCTTCGGGCTCGGGCAAATCGACGCTGCTCAACGTTCTGGGCTGCCTCGACCGCCCGACAAACGGAGATTATCTTGTGGCGGGGCAAAACACGTCCGAACTCGGCCCCGACGCGCTGGCCAAGCTCCGCCGCGAGCATTTCGGCTTTATCTTCCAGCGCTATCATCTTTTGAACGACCTGACGGCGCTCGAGAACGTCGAGGTGCCCGCCGTCTACGCCGGAGTCAAGCGCGCGCAGCGGCACGAGCGCGCCGCGATGCTTTTGACGCGCCTCGGGCTTTCCGACCGCATGGGCCATAAACCCGGCCAATTATCGGGCGGCCAGCAGCAGCGCGTCAGCATCGCCCGCTCGATCATGAACGGCGGGCATATCATCCTCGCCGACGAGCCGACCGGCGCGCTCGACAAGCACAGCGGCGAAGAGATGCTGGCTCTTTTGAACGAGCTTCACCGCGAAGGCCATACGATCGTCATTGTGACGCACGACATGTCGGTGGCGCAGCACGCGGGCCGCATCATCGAAATCAGCGACGGCGAAATCGTCTCCGACAAAACGACGGCCCTTGTTTCCGCCGCGACGGCTTCGCCGCCTCAATCTCCGGAAACGCCGCCGTCGTGGAGAAGCTTTGCCGACCGCGCGCGCGAAGCTTTGCGCATCGCGTACTTGTCCATGTTCGCGCACAAGATGCGCACGCTTCTTACGATGCTCGGCATCATCATCGGCATCGCCTCGGTCGTCTGCGTCACCGCGCTCGGCGAAGGCTCGCAGCAGCGCATTTTAAAAGACATCAGCGCGATGGGCACCAATACGCTCAACATCTATCCGGGCAAGAAGTTCGGCGACGAAAAGGCCGCCGCTATCCATACGCTTGTGCCCGCCGACGCCGACGCGCTGGCGCAGCAAAGCTATGTCAACAGCGCGACGCCCGTCATCGCGACCAACGTGACCGTGCGCTACGGAAACCTGTCTGCCAATGCGCGGGTTATGGGTGTCGGCGAATATTATTTTCAGGTGCGCGACTATTCGCTGTCGACGGGCCGCGCCTTCGACCGGAAAAGCGTTCAAAACATCGCGCAGGAAGCCGTGATTGACGAAAACACCCGCAAGCAGTTTTTCTCGGATATTCCGAACCCCGTCGGCGAAGTCATTTTTCTCGGTTCCGTGCCGTGCCGCGTCATCGGCGTCATCAAGCCCAAGGAAAGCGCGATAGGCCAAGACGAAAACCTCAACATCGTCGTTCCCTACACGACCGCGATGAGCCGCCTGACGGGACAAACGTACCTGCGCAACATTATGGTACGCCTCGACGACGAGATATCGCAAAGCGCGGCGGAGGAAGGCATCTTAAAGCTCATGGAGCAGCGTCACAGGGCCAAAGACGTCTATCTTTTCAACACGACCAACATCCGCAAGACGATCGAAAGCACGACATCGACAATGCGCCTTCTGACCGGCATGATCGCCGTCATTTCGCTTATTGTCGGCGGCATCGGGGTGATGAACATCATGCTCGTCTCCGTGACCGAGCGCACCAAGGAGATCGGCGTCCGCATGGCCGTCGGCGCGAGGCAGAGCGACATCATGCTGCAGTTTTTGATCGAATCCGTCGTCGTCTGCATTCTGGCGGGCATTATCGGAAGCCTTGCGGCGCTCGGCTTCGGAGCCTTGTTCGAAAGCTTCGAAACCGAGACGAAATTCAGCATGGTCTTTTCGACGACCGCGATTTTGGCGGCTTTCATCTGTTCGACCTTGATCGGCGTCCTATTCGGCTTCCTGCCCGCGCGGAACGCCGCCCGTCTTGACCCCGTAGAGGCTTTGGCTCGCGAATGAACAAACGCATCGCATATCTTCTTCCCCTTCTTTTTGCGGCAACGCTTGCCTGCGGCACGGCTTGGGCCGGAGATTACCAGCGCCCGACGCTCAACATCCCCGCCGAGTGGAAAAACAAGCCGGACACCATTGTCATCCTCAATTCGCCTTGGTGGGAGCGTTTTAACGACGCGACGCTCAACAAGCTCGTCGAAGAGGTTTTGGCGAAAAACAACGACCTCGCCGTCGCCGCGCTTAAGGTCAAGGAAGCGCGCCTCCGCGCCGATCTTGCGCTCGATCAGTTTTTGCCCGACATGTCGGCCTCGGCCAGCGCGACAAACAGCCGCGAGCTGAAGAAGCCGTATCGAATGACGCGCACCTATAGCGCCTCGGCCAACGCGACGTACGAAGTCGATCTGTGGGGAAAACTGGCGAGCCAGATGGATTCGGCGGACTGGGAGGCAGAGGCGACCGAAGACGACCGGCAAGCGGCGGCGGTTTCCCTGATCGGCACGACCGTCAACCTGTACTGGAAGATCGCCTATCTCAACGAGCGCCTCGCCTTGTCGCAGGAAAGCATCGAGTATCTGAAAAAGACGCTCGACCTCGCCAAGGCCAAGCACGGCGCGGGCGCGACCTCGGCCATCGACGAAGCGGCCGCGGCGCAAAGCCTCGCCGCGCAGGAAGCCGCGCACGAGCAATACGCGCAACAGAAGGTCGAGGCGTCGAACGCGCTCGACATCCTGTTTGACGGCCCGCCGGGAACGTTAAAAGCCGATCCCGCGGCGCTGCCTAAAAACATCATGCCCGATCTTGCCGAAAACACGCCCGCCGCGCTTCTCGAGCGCCGCCCCGACGTCCGCGCGGCCGAGCGCCGGTTGCGCGAGTCTCTTTCGGATTCGGACGCCACGCGCGCGAGCTACATGCCGTCGATTTCGCTGACCGGAAGCCTCGGCTCGGCCAGCGTATCGCTTGCTAAAATTCTGACCGATCCCGTGGGCGCTCTGGGCGCGGGGATTGCCCTGCCCTTCCTGAACTGGTTCGACATGCGGAAGAATATCGACATCTCGGACACGCAATACGAAGAGGCCGTCGCCGCGTTCCGCCAGACGGTTTATAACGCGCTGGCCGATGTCGAAAACGCGCTGTCGGCCCGCGCGCGCGACGCGGCGCGCGGCGAGAAGCTGGCGCAGGCGGCGTCGCAGGCCAAAAAAGCCGAAGATTTGTACGGCCTTCAATACAAGCATGGATATGCGCCGCTTCAGACGCTGCTCGATGCGCAAGAAAAGCGCCGCACGGCTTACGCATCGGTTCTCGAGAATCGCTACACTCAGTTCGGCGATCTGATCGCGCTCTACAACGCTCTGGGCGGCGATTAGAATATTTTCCGTCATTTTCGTTTACAGCCGCGCGAAAAAGGTAGAGAGTAAAACTCCCTCCAAGCGACGGACTTACGACCATGCCGAACGTCATTCCCCTCCTGATTAAAGAATACGGCGCGCGCCTCAAGCTCGCGGGCGTTCCGAAGCCCCATCAGGAAGCGAACAAGATTCTTCAGAGAATTCTCGGGCACGATCGGCCTTCCGTCGATAAAAAATATACGGATGTCATCAACGACGTTTTTACCTTGCGCGAACGCCGCATGCCGTTCGAACGCATTCTCGGCCATGCCGAGTTTTACGGCCTCAAGATCAAGACGGACAACGGCGTCTTCAAGCCCTATCCCGAAACGGAAGACCTCGTTCATTACGCGGTTACGGCGCTCAAGGACGAAAAGAAACCGTTGCGCATCCTTGATCTCGGCACGGGGACGGGTTGCATTCTCCTCGCCATTCTGAACGCCCTGCCCCAAGCGACGGGCCTCGGCATCGACATCAGCGAAAGAGCCGTCGCGATTGCCAAGGAAAACGCCGAAGCCAGCGGTCTTTCGGCCCGGGTCGAATTCGCGGTCGACAACTGGAGTCAGGGGACGAGCGAAAAGTTCGACCTTATCATCTCAAACCCGCCGCGCGTGCCGACATCCGAGATTCCCCTTCTTTTGCCCGAGATGCGCGACTACGACCCGCCTCATTCGCTGGACGGCGGCAAGGACGGGCTCGATTTCGTCCGCAAGATCGCCGCCGATTTCGATAGGCTATCGAACGATAAGGCTCTTTGTTTCTGCCAGATCGCCCCTTCCAAGGCGCGCGAGGCCGAGGCGGTTTTCAGGCGCGCCGGGTTTAAAAATACGGAAATAAAAGGCGATTATTTGGGCCTTCCGTGCGCCCTTGTCGCGTTTAAAGGCTATAAATCCCAGCAAAACCAAGGGGATGCTCCTGACCTCTGGTCGGCCATGACAAGCTGGATGCGGGCTTTCAGCTAAAACCATTCCCCCTCTGAATTAATCGAATATTAGCCCTGATCTCATAATATAGCCTTGGAATATAGGCGTTTTTTTCGATTCCGATTTTTAGAACGTATTTTTCGATGTTGGTTTTATGAGAGATAAATTAGGCAGCGGCTTCTTTTCCAGATACGCGGCATTATCGGCTGAGCATTACAAAGCCGTTATCGACGCAATGGCGGCGTCTATCCAAAAGCTGGCCTCTTTGAGCGAGCAAGAGTCGCGCGGTTACGTTGACGCGACGGAAACGAAGATCGAAAACATCGGCGATTATAAAGGCAAAAAAATCGATTTTATGGTTGGCCTTGGCCCCCCGGCACGCGGCTATGCCGTCGTAGGCACCGAAGAAAAGTCAAATACAGATCAGGTTTTTAAGCTGTTGGAAGAAGGCAAAGAAGTTGTCTACATCTGCGATACATTTCATCGAGAATATATTGGAACGCTTGAGGGTTTAGGCGTCAAAAGTTTCATCGCCAGATCGCAAACAATGGAAGGGCACTTCCGTTTGCAAACGCGTCTCTTCGGAACGACCACGCTTGTCGCTCCTGGGGACGACGAAGGGTGGAACCTCCTCTTGTCGGAAGTCGAGAGCGGATCGGAAATCGCCATCGATACGGCTTTCGGCAAAACGGGATTGCTGTACGGATGGGATAAAAAAAGCTGGGAGCCGAAGATCGTTCCGGCAAAGGCGCTCGAACGCCCGGGAGAGACGATAGGACTCTACCGCAGACTCGCGCAAGCGGCCGGGTGGCCCGTTATGGGGTTTAAGGCGAACGTCGGCAGCCTCGAAGAGGTCGTAAAAGCCATAAAACTCGGATGCGACGGCATCGGCCTCGTGCGTACGGAACGCCTGGCAAAATCCAACGAGACGTTAAACCGATGCGTGCGCGACATTTTAAAAGGACGCGCCGGATTGTCGGATTTTAAAAACCTCAAGACAGGACACTGCGAACAATTCAAAGAAATCTTCACGGCTCTGCTGGGAAACTACGATCCGACGAAACCTCGCTTCCCCCTTCGCGTCCGGCTTATGGACGCGTCGCCCGAGGAATTTCTGGATCGGAAGGAGCTTGGCGAGTTTGAAAAATCCGTGCCTGCCGAAAACAGGCGCGGCGTGCAAATGGCCCGCCTGCGGGATGGACTATACGAAAACCAGATCGACGCGCTTTTTGAAGCCTATAAATACGCCCGCCCTCTCCACCGCTCCGGCTCGCTTGAGATCATGGTTCCGTCGGTCAAAACCGAGGGCGAACTTGTGCACGTCAAGAATCTGGTCGATCAAATCGCCGAAAAACACGGCATTTCAAAATCGGCCTACACGTTCGGCATGATGCTTGAGACGGCAGAAGCCGTAAAGAACGCAAAAGATTTTGCGCGTCATATTGATTTTGTCAGCATCGGCACAAACGACCTGACGGCCTCCGTCTTGGGTCTATCGCGCGCGAGCACGGACGACCTGCGGGAATACAGAAAAACGCATCCGGACATTATCGATCCTTTCGTCAGGCTCGACGATAAAGTCGTTGCCGCTATCAACGATGCTTA
>CAYUPD010000013.1:13925-14749 GCA_964446645.1 uncultured Rhodospirillaceae bacterium | reverse complement strand
GAAGACGTATCGTCATAAGACCTATCACAGGACGTATTCGCGGGTGGCAAAAAGCGCCGCATACGCGGATATCGTGATCGACGCGGAGTCCGGAGAAGTGCTGCACGAGACGGCGTCGCGTGCGCCGCGGCATCCGGCGTCGTTGACGAAGATGATGACGCTTTATCTCGTGTTTCAAGCGTTAGAGGCAAACCGTCTCGATCTCGATCAGTCTTTGCGAGTGTCGTACAATGCGGCGCATCAAGCGCCGTCGAAATTGGGGTTGAGGGCGGGGCAGCGGATTCGGGTCGAGGATGCGATATTGGGGATGACGACGGAATCGGCGAACGACGCGGCGGTTGTGCTGGCGGAAGCGATTGGGGGGAGCGAGCCTAATTTTGCGCGGATGATGACGCGGCAGGCGCAAGCGATGGGGATGGGGCGGACACGCTATTACAATGCGTCCGGCTTGCCGAATCCGTATCAAACGACGACGGCGCGGGATATGGCGATATTGGGGGCGGCGCTGATCGATCATTTTCCGGAATATTATCCGTATTTTGGGCGTGAGAATTTTACGTATGCCGGGGTCGAGCACCGCAATCACAATCACCTGATGGATCGATACGACGGGATGGACGGGATCAAGACGGGATACATTCACGCGTCGGGATACAATCTGGTGTCGTCGGCCAAGCGCGGCGGGACGCGGCTGATTGCGGTGGTTTTCGGCGGGCGGACGGCGGTGGCGCGCGACAACAAGATGGCGCGGTTGTTGGATCAGGGATTTGCGGCGATGGAGGAAGACGCGCCTCGCGCGCCGCAATTCATGAGTTCGCGCGGAG
>CAYUPD010000013.1:0-13915 GCA_964446645.1 uncultured Rhodospirillaceae bacterium | reverse complement strand
GAAGGGGACAGCGACGACGAGGACAGCGGGAACGAGGTTGAATTATCGGCGAAGAACGACGGGGTTTTTTCGGGCAACGAGGGCGAAGCGACCGGCGCGCGGAAATGGGGAATACAAGTGGGCGCGTACAGCAGCCCGTCGACGAGTCGGCGCGTGTTGAACTCGGTCGTGTTAAGAATGTCGAAGTTGCCGTACGAGCCGGAGCCGCGGATTGAGAAGGTGGTGGCGGACGGGAATGTGGTATACAGAGCGCGGCTGATGGCGTTGGACGAGAAAACGGCGCGTAACGCGTGCGCGTATCTTAACTCGAGCGGCAAGAGCTGCCACACGGTCGAGCCGTAAAAAATCTTTTCCTAAAAGCGGGATAATCTGTTATCTGAAGGAGGTTGCGTAACCTCTTGCAAAGCCTAATCTCATGCGCCCTTCCCAAAGAACTTTTGACCACATGCGCCCCGTCTCTCTTGAGCCGGGTTTTTCGAAATATGCGGAAGGCTCTTGCCTCGTGAAGTTTGGGGACACGCACGTGCTGTGCACGGCGAGCGTGGACGAGAAGGTGCCTCCGTTTTTGAGGAACACGGGATTAGGGTGGGTGACGGCCGAGTACGGGATGTTGCCGCGCGCGACGGCGGATCGGACGGACCGCGAGGCGGCCAAGGGCAAGCAGACGGGGCGGACGCAAGAGATACAGCGATTGATCGGGCGGAGTTTAAGGGCGGTGACGGACCGCAAGATTTTGGGCGAGATGCAGATCAAGGTGGACTGCGACGTGTTGCAGGCGGATGGCGGAACGCGGACGGCGGCGATTACGGGCGGCTACGTGGCGCTGGGGCTGGCGTTCCGGCATTTGACGAAGACGGGGCGGCTTAAGGCCAGTCCGTTGATAACGTCCGTGGCGGCAGTGTCGTGCGGGATATGCAAGGGCGAAGCGGTGCTCGATCTCGATTACGCGGAAGATTCGAACGCCGAAGTCGATGCGAATTTTGTCCTGACGGGCAAAGGCGGAATTGTCGAGATTCAAGGCACGGCCGAACAGGAGCCGTTTTCGGAAGAGCAGTTCAACGCGCTTTTAAAGCTGGCGCAAAAAGGGATCGCCGAGCTGACGGCGCTTCAGGAAGAAGTGCTAAAAAAGACGATATAAATTACTTGGCAGCGGGTACGCTGGTCGCGAATCTTTCCGACAAAGAAACGCCGCCGCGAGGACGTGCTGCCGTCACTTTGTTCCGAGGCTTTCTTCCGCCGCTTTCAAGAGGATGTCTTCCCGCGCCGAAGTCGCCCGACATAGACTGGTGGCTATTTGGGGTAAGCCCGTCGAGCATGCGGTCGCCTAAAAGATCGAAATCGGAAGGATCGGGATTGGTGTCTCTCATATTCATAACATCTTCTCCTGTTTATTGACGGTGTAAGAAGTTGAACGCTCCAATTTGGGTAGTTTCTTTATAAAAAAAGGTTTCGTCAAGCGGCTTGAAACATTTTCTTTCAAAAATGTATGGTTAAACGATTCGGAAATTATATTTTAACGAAGACAGAAGTGCCGATTTTCGCCGGATGATTCGAATTCGGATTTTTAAGAGGGAACGTGAAGAAAAGCAGCGAGGAAGAAGCGCCAGTAAATAAACAACATAAAGATATCCCTTGCGAAAAAGACGTTGCAGTGCCAGAAAGTTCGCGAAGTCCTGAAAAAACCGAATCCATCACGTTGCGGGTAATAAATTTATGTTTTCCAATCTGTTAGGTTTGCTTTCCGCCGATATGGGCATCGATCTCGGAACGGCGAACACGCTTGTTTACGTTAAGGGGCGCGGAATCGTGCTTAACGAGCCGTCGGTCGTGGCGATCGCGCAAAGCAAGGGGAAGCGGCATGTGCTGGCGGTGGGCGACGAGGCGAAGCTGATGCTGGGCCGCACGCCGGGGAACATTCAGGCGATCCGTCCGATGCGGGACGGCGTGATTGCGGATTTCGAAGTGGCGGAAGAGATGATCAAGCACTTCATCCGCAAAGTGCACAACCGGCGGAGTTTTACGAATCCGCAAATCATCATTTGCGTGCCGTCCGGTTCGACGGCGGTAGAGCGGCGTGCGATTCAAGAGTCGGCGGAGTCGGCGGGGGCGCGGCGCGTCTTTTTGATCGAAGAGCCGATGGCGGCGGCGATCGGGGCGGGATTGCCCGTGACGGAGCCGACGGGATCGATGGTGGTGGATATCGGCGGCGGGACGACCGAAGTGGCGGTCTTGTCGTTGGGCGGCATCGTGTACTCGCGCTCGGTGCGCGTAGGCGGGGACAAGCTGGACGAAGCGATCATCAACTATATCCGGCGGTATCACAATTTGCTGATCGGCGAAAGCACGGCCGAGCGCATCAAGAAAGAGATCGGATCGGCGTGTCCGCCCGAAGACGGCGAAGGCCGGACGTCCGAGATCAAGGGCCGGGATTTAATGAACGGCGTGCCGAAGGAGATCGTGATAACGGAAAGGCAGGTGGCCGAAAGCCTGGCCGAGCCGGTGAGCGCGATTCTAGAGGCGGTCAAGGTGGCGCTCGAGAACACGGCGCCCGAGCTTGCGGCGGACATCGTGGATAAGGGTATCGTGCTGACGGGCGGCGGGGCGCTTTTGCGCAATCTCGACCTTGTATTGAGGCATGCGACGGGCTTGCCGGTGTCGGTTGCGGAAGACCCGCTATCGTGCGTGGCGTTGGGAACGGGCCGCGCGCTGGAAGAAATGAAAACTCTGAAAAGTTTGTTGGTCAACGGGTACTGACGCGATTCCTCGTGGGTTTCATGAATCTTAAGTTAACCCAAAGGCAAAAAAGAGAACGCGGCTTTAGTCTGGTCGAGTTTTCGATCGTCCTCGCGGTGGCGGGAGTCATCTTCGCGGGAGTATGGGTCGTCGCGGCGAGCATGGGCGACAGCGTGAAGCAAGAGAGGTTCTCCGAGCTTCTGGATGCGACGGTCGATAACGTGCGCGGCAGTTACGCGGGCAAGCCGTATTTTGAAAGCACGCTCGTCGCGACGATAATGCCGAAACTGACGGCGATGAACGTTTTTCCGGGCGATACGGTGCATAAATCGGGAAGCACGTCGGTGGTAACGTCGCCGTTCGGCGAGCTGACGAATCCGCTGTCGTCGTCGAGTCCGTACAAGTCGATCTATGTGTGCGGATGGAAGGACGGCAGCACGCCGTCGACGCATTGCGACCTGTCGGGCGGAGGCACGGCGAACGTGCCCCTTTTTGCCGTTGAAGCGATATTGTCGAAAAAGGATTGCCTCGTCGCGGCGCTTAAAAATGCGGCGCCGTCCATGCATCCGGGGCTTGTCGCGTTTTATATAAACGGCAGCAAGATAACGATGCCGGTGACGTTATCGGCCGTGACGACGGCCTGCAATAACAATACGAATTACGCGGATTTTGTTTTTCGGCTAACGCCGTAAAAAAGGGAAGAATTTTGCGGTTAGGCATGTATAATCGCCGGGAAGACGCAAAAGCGCCCACATAAAGGACATATTGGACCGATGATTACGCCACGCACAGCTTCCGGAACCATGGAACTTCTGCCATCCGAGCAGCGGATATTCCGGCGCATGTTCGATATTATCCGCAAGGGGTTCGAAAGCTTCGGATTTACGCCGATTGAGACGCCGTCGTTTGAGTTGAAAGACGTTTTGCTGACGAAGTCGGGCGGCGAGACCGAGAAGCAAGTGTATCTGGTGCAATCGACGGGCGGCCAGCGGGAAGGGCACGAGCCGGATCTGGCGTTGCGGTTTGATCTGACGGTGCCGTTGGCGCGGTACGTGGCCGAGCGCGAGCGCGAATTGGCGTTTCCGTTCCGGCGTTATCAGATGCAGCGCGTGTGGCGGGGCGAAAGGGCGCAGAAGGGCCGTTTTCGGGAATTTTATCAGTGCGACATCGACGTGATCGGCAAGGACAAATTATCGTCGGCGTACGACGCGGAACTGCCCGCGATAGTCGTCAAGATATTCGAAGACCTCAAGATTGGGGATTTCTCGATTCACTTCAGCAACCGCAAAATACTGCGCGGGCTTCTGTCGGGGTTTGGGGTTAAGGACGCGGAGCGGCAGACGCTTGTTTTGCGCGAGATCGACAAGCTGGCCAAGGTCGGCGCGGCGAAGGTGAAAGAAGGCGTTATGGCGCTGGGGCTTTCGGAGCCTGCGGCGGACGAAACGCTGCGGCTCATCGGGCATAAGGGGACGCCGGACGCGGTTTTGCTGTCTTTGCGGGCGCAAAAGACGGACGATCCGGTTTTCCGGCAGGGCGTGGACGAAGCCGCGCAGACGGTGGCGGCGCTGCGGGCGATGGGCGTGCCCGAAACCCGGGCGAAGCTGGATCTGTCGATTGCGCGGGGGCTCGATTATTACACGGGGACGGTATACGAGACGTTTATCGACGCGCACCCCGAATTCGGCAGCGTATGTTCGGGCGGGCGTTACGACGACCTCGCGGGCCATTATACGAAATCGAAGCTTCCGGGCGTCGGGATATCGATAGGCCTGACGCGGTTGTTCGATCTTCTGCGGGCGAACGGAATGCTGCCGCCTCCGCCTCCGGCCGCGCAGGTGATGATTGCGCAGCTTGACGAGGCGTTGATGGAAGAAGGCCTTGCCTTGGCGGCCGAGGTGCGCGCGGCGGGATTTGGCGTCGAAACGTGGCTCGAGCCGTCCAAGCTCGACAAGCAGATTAAATACGCGGACAAGACGGGCATTCCGGTGGTTTTGCTGATGGGCGGGGACGAGAAGGCGAAAGGAAGCGTTCTCGTCAAGGACATGGCGGCGAAAACGCAGACGGATGTGCCTCGGCGGGAGCTGGTCCAAAAACTGCGCGCCCTTTTGGGGGCGTAGGTGGCGTCGCGTCGGTCAAAACGCAAGCGCAGCAAAAAAAAGAGCGCCGCGCGGAAGGAAGTTCTCGAAGAACTCGAGGAAATGGAAACGGCGCTTGTGCCCGCGCCCGAACCCCAACCGGAGCCGGAACCAAAGCCGGAACCAAAGCCGGAACCAAAGCCGGAACCTAAACCCGAGCCTGTGCCGGAACCGCCGTCGCCGCGCAAGCGCGCCGCAAAGCCGTCCCAAAAACCGGCGAAGAAAATAAAAATATCGCGCGGGGCCAAGATCGCGGCGATTTTATTCGGATTGTTTCTTGTCGCCGAGTTTTTGGTTTTGCACGAGGCGCGGACGTCCGAGTTTCAGGCGGCGTTCTTTTCGTCTCTTGGCCGCCGGGCGACGTTTGAGATGAAGCCGGGCGAAAATCCGCTGATCCGGTATCCCAAAGCGGGCCCGTACAACGAAAGATTAGGGTACAGCTATCTGCCGTTTTACATCAAGGCGCTGCGCGCGGAGAGCTTCGATGTGGCGGCGCAAGCCCGCGCGTCGAAGGGGTACGATGCGTGGCTCGACGACGGATTTTATCCGCTTTACCGGCCCAAGACGGCGGCGGGATTAGCGCTTTACGGTCGCGGCGGAGACAAAATGTACGAAGCGTCGTATCCGACGCGGGCGTTCGAGTCGTTCGAGGATATTCCGCCGCTTATGGTGAGCACGCTGCTGTTTATCGAAAACCGCGAATTGCTTGAAGACGGCGCAGCGACGCGCAATCCGGCGATAGAGTGGGGGCGTTTGCTGGAGGCGGCGTTTGGGCAGATCAGGAGGAACATTTCGTCCGAAACGGGGGCGGGCGGGGGCAGCACGCTGGCGACGCAGATCGAGAAGTTCCGTTTTTCGCCGCAAGGCAAGACGGTGGACGCAAGGGAGAAGGCGAAGCAGATTTTGTCGGCGTCGGCGCGCGCGTATCTGGACGGGCCGGACACGGGCGAGGCGCGGAAGCGGATCGTGCTGGATTATCTGAACAGCACGCCGCTGTCGGCGCGGTCCGGGTTCGGCGAGATCAACAGCATCGGGGACGGGCTTGAGGCGTGGTTCGGGATGGATTTGAAGGAGGCGTCGCAGGCGTTGAGATTGGGCGAGGAGGACGCCGGAAACCTGAAGAACAAGGCGCAAGCGTACCGCGCGGCGTTGGGACTGATCTTGGCGCAAAGGAGGCCGAGCTATTATCTCCAGAACGGGGGGCGTGAAGACTTGGCCCGCATGATCGACGCGACGCTGGACAAGCTGAAGGAAGCGGGGATTATTTCGGAGGAATTGAAGAACGCGGCGAAAGAGGCGTCCATAGTATTTTTAAAGGATGCGCCGTTGCCGCCGCAGCCGTCCTACGTCGATCAGAAGGCGGCGAGCGCGTTGCGGACGCGGCTCATGAATTTTCTGGGATTGAAAAAACTCTATGAACTGGACCGGCTCGATCTCAAGGCGCAAACGACGATCGACCTTGCCGCCGAGAAGAAGCTCGTGGATTTTCTCAAAAACATGGACGACCGGGCGTTTTTGAAAGCGCACGGACTTTACGGTTATCATTTATTGAAGCCGAAGAACGACCCGGCGAAGATCAAGTGGAGCGTGATGCTGTACGAGAAGGGGCCGAAGAGCCATAAGGTGCGGCTTCAGGCGGACACCATCGAAGGGCCGTTCGACATGAACGAAGGCATGAAGCTCGACCTCGGCTCGACGGCGAAGTTGCGGACATTGGTGACGTATCTCGAGATCGTGGCCGAACTGCACCGGCGTTATGCGGGGCTTGGCAGGGACGACCTCAAGGATTTGGATACGGAGGACGCGGACGCATTGACGTCGTGGACGATAGGATGGCTGGCCGCGCATCCCGAGGCGGGGCTGGAGGCGACGCTTCAGGCGTCGCTCGAGCGCAAATATTCGGCGAGTCCGAACGAGGCGTTTTTCACGGGCGGCGGGGTTCATACGTTTCATAATTTCGAGCGCAGCGAGAACGGGCGGACCATGACGCTGCGCGAGGCGTTTCGGCATTCGGTGAATCTCGTGTTTATCCGCGCGATGAGGGACGTCGTGAACTACACGATTGCGCAAGGCCCGCGCACGAAGGACGAGCTGCTGAACGGGGACGAAGAAGCCCCGGCGCGCCGGGCGTATCTCGAGCGGTTTGCGGATCAGGAAGGCGGATTGTTTTTGAGCCGTTTTATAGCCGAGTACGGCGGCCTGACGCCTCAAGAGAGAATGAAAAGAATTTTATTGAAGGCGCACAAAGGGCCGGTGGCGCGCGCGGTGTTGTTCCGGTCGCTCGATCCGGCGGCAAGCGAAGAGGCGTTTGAGGCGTCGATGAAGGGTCAGAAAGAGCTTCAGAAACTGTCGGCCGAGCGGCTGTTGCGGCTTTACGAGGCGTACGCGGTCTACCGGTATTCGCCGGAGGACAGGGCGTATCTGGCGGGCGTGAATCCGATGGAACTGTGGCTGCTGAATTATTGGAAGGGCCATCCGGAGGCGGCGTATCACGAGCTGATGGAGGCGAGCCGTCCCTTGAGGATATCGAGTTACGCGTGGCTTTACAAATCGAGCAAGAAGCGGGCGCAGGACACGCGGATTCGTATTATGCTTGAGGAGGACGCGTTTATAAGGATTCAAAAGAGATGGGCGCGTCTCGGGTATCCGTTCGAGAGGCTGGTGCCGTCCTACGCGACGGCGATCGGCAGTTCTGCGGACAGGCCCGGAGCGTTGGCGGAGCTTGTGGGGATCGTCCTGTCGGATGGGGTGCGGCTGCCTGTGCAGCGGTTCGAGAGTCTGGATTTCGGTTCGGATACGCCTTACGAGACGCGGCTGGATTTCAAGCCTTCGGGCCGGGCGCAACAAGTTCTCGATCCTGCGGTGGCGCGGGCGGTGAAGTTTGCGATGAGGGACGTCGTGCAAGGCGGCACGGCGGCGCGCATAGACGGGGCGTACCGCGACGGGGCGGGGAAGCCGCTGGCGATAGGAGGCAAGACGGGAACGGGCGACCAAAGGTACGACGAATTCGCGGCGGGAGGGCGTCTTTTGTCGTCGCGGGTGGTGAACAGGACGGGGACGTTCGTGTTTTATATAGGAGACCGGTTTTTCGGAACGATCACGGCGCACGTGGCGGGAGGGGACGCGGGAGATTACGCGTTTACGAGCGCGCTGTCGGCCGAGATGCTCAAGGCGCTTGCGCCGATCCTAAACCCGGTCGTGAACGAGGGGGCGCAATGAGAAGTCTCGTCGCATACGCTCTCCTGATAGCCGTGACGGCGGCGGGAAGCGCGACGGCGGCGGAGCCAAAGAAGAGCCTTGGGAAATTTGGCCTCTGGCGCACGTTTGCCTACGAGGAAGGGGGGCAAACGGTGTGCTACATGGTGACGACGAAAATGGTCAAACCGACGGCGAAGGCGAAAGAGCGCACGCCGTACCTGATGATCACGCACCGGCCGGTTGAGGGGAGTACGGATGTGTTCAGCTACGGAGCGGGAGTGGATTTGGATTCGAAGCACGGGGCCGAAATCGGGATCGGGAAGGAGTCGTACGAGCTTTTTTCGGTCAAGAAGAACGCATGGGCGCGGGAGCCGATGACGGACCACAAGATCGCGAAGGCGATAAGGACGAGTGCGACGGCGGTATTGACGGGGATACCGGCGCAAAGGCGCGCGCGGACGGTAAGGGATAGGTTTTCGCTCAAAGGGGCGGCGGAGGCGTATCGGGCGATAGGGAAGGCGTGCGGGGTGCCGGATTACGAGCGCCAAGCGGAGGTGAAGAAGAAAAAGGCCGAAAAGCCTGTAGCGAAGAAACCGGCGACCAAGAAACCGGTAGCGAAGAAGAAAACGACATCGAAAAAAGCGGTTTCAAAGAGCGTCGAAACGACGGTTAAAGCCAAGAAAACGGTTAAAAAGACGAAGTAACGGAAGTCTTGCCGGAGTCGTACAACCCTGCCTATAGTACGGCGCGATTAAGGGAAAAAGGAGCACCTCATGCACTCATTCGAAAGCGAATCTTTTCGGCTGAAGGTCGGACTGGCCGAAATGCTGAAGGGCGGAGTCATCATGGACGTGACGAACGCGAAGCAGGCGAAGATCGCGGAGAACGCGGGCGCGGTGGCGGTGATGGCGCTTGAGAGGGTGCCAGCGGACATCCGCAAGGAAGGCGGAGTGGCGCGGATGGCGAACATCGGGGTGATCGAGAAGATCATGAAGGCGGTGTCGATTCCGGTGATGGCGAAAGCGCGAATCGGGCATTTTGTGGAGGCGCGGATATTGGAGTCTTTGGGCGTGGACTACATCGACGAGAGCGAAGTGCTGACTCCGGCGGACGAAGAATTTCATATTGAGAAAAGCAAGTTCAAAACGCCGTTCGTGTGCGGGGCGCGGAATCTGGGCGAGGCGCTGAGGCGGATTGCGGAAGGCGCGGCGATGATCCGGACGAAGGGCGAGGCGGGATCGGGAAACATCGTCGAGGCGGTGCGACACATGCGGGCGATCACGAGCGAGATGAAGGAGTTGGAGAGGATGAGCAAGAAGGACTATCCGCAGAAGGCGAAAGAAATGCGGGTGCCGCTCAAATTGGTCGAATGGGTGGCGAAGTATGGAGAATTGCCGGTGCCGAATTTTTCGGCCGGGGGGATTGCGACGCCTGCGGACGCGGCGCTGGTGATGCAGCTAGGGGCGCAAGCGGTATTCGTGGGGTCGGGGATATTCAAGTCCGAGGACCCCGAGGCGCGGGCCGAGGCGATTGTGCAGGCGGCGAAGAACTACGACGATCCGGCTAAGCTGCTCGAGGCGAGCCGGTCGTTGGGCGAGGCGATGCCTGGGCTCGACATCGCGAAGTTGTCCGAAAGCGAGTTGCTGCAAAAGCGCGGTTGGTAAGAAGCATGAAGAGAATAGGTGTCTTGGCGTTGCAGGGCGACTTTGCGGCCCACGGGAAGGCGCTGGAGCGGGCGGGAGCCGAAGCGGTTTTGGTGCGCGATGCGGCGGCGCTGGACGCGGTTGACGGGTTGGTCATCCCGGGGGGCGAAAGCACGACGATGCTCAAGCTGCTGCGCGGCGACGGACTGATGGAAGCGTTGAAGAAATTTGCGGGCGCGAAGCCGGTGTTCGGGACGTGCGCGGGAGCGATCTTGCTGGCGAAGAAAGTTTTAAGCCCATCGCAAGAGAGTTTAAAGGCGATGGACATGGCGGTCGAGCGGAACGCCTACGGCCGCCAGAACGAAAGCCGGATAGAGACGGTCGAGATCGAGCCGTTGTTTCGCAAGCGGCTTAAGGCCAAGGAGATCGAGGCGGTGTTCATCCGCGCGCCGATTATCCGGCGCACGGGCCCGCGCATCAAGGTGCTGGCGCGGTATGAGGGAACGCCGGTGTTGGTGGAGGAAGGGCGTCATCTGGCGGCGACGTTTCATCCCGAGCTGACGGCTGAGACGACGGTTCACGACTTGTTTGTGTCCAAGGTTGTTCGCGGATAGAGGCAAAAGCGGCATATTTTCAATCGGTTGAGCGAAGATTTGCCTTTTTCGATAAGAGCCATAAGATAACGAAACCTATTCCGGCGGGGCCGACTGCCGGAGGCTTGGCGGATTGACAAGCCTTTTTCCCGCGATCGTTCCGCCGAGCGGAACGCCTCAGAATCCAGAAAAGACGAGACTATCCGATGTTTATCTTGCGTTTCGTAGTTCCATTGCTGTTTGCGCTGACGGGGATTGCGGTTGTGGCGACGCCGCTGGCGGAGGATTTGGTGTCGCGGTGGTTTCAAAGGGACGTCGAGCTTCGGGCGGCGCTGGTTTTTCAGTCGGTTGAATATTCGCTGGCGGACATATGGAACGAAGGGCCTCGGTTTGATTCGTATAAAAGGCTATTCGACAACATAGCGCGGGACGAGCGGGTGCTGGCGGTAGGGTTGTGCACGTCGGACGGGCGGCTTGTGGCGAAGAGCGGGCAATGGCCGGCGCGGTTTGGGTGTCCGAGGCCGACCCTGTCGAAAGAGCCGAGCTACGAGGCGCACGGCGTCGGGGACGGGATGGTTTTGTCGGGGAGTTTTTTGCTTCCCGTGAACGACGGCTCGAATCCGCGATTTGTGGTGCTGCACGATCTTGGGTTTGCGGCGCGGCGCGAGGGGGAGGCGAGGTATTATCTGATCGGTTTTTTCGTCGTGGTGTCGTTTGTGGCGGCGTTTGTGACGCTTATGACCGAGCGGATGGCGATGCGGGGCTGGATCAAGAAGTTGAAATTGGTATTAAGCGATCCGCAGGCGCGGTTTTCGCGGCAGCGGCTTCCGCGCGAATTCATGCCGCTAGTCCGGGAAATCCGGCATGTGCTGAGGGACATCCGGCTCGGAGGGCTTCGGCTCGACACGATCAAGGTCAACTGGACGCCGCAAGCGCTGACGCGGCTGCTCAAGCAAGAACTGCCGGACTCGGAAGTGATCGTGGTGTCGAACCGGGAGCCGTACATTCACAGGATTGTGGACGGGCAGGTGAAGCTTCAGCGTCCGGCGAGCGGCGTGGTGACGGCGCTGGAGCCGATCACGCGGGCGTGCAAGGGGACGTGGATTGCGCACGGCAGCGGAGGGGCGGACAAAGAGTTTGTGGATAAGAACGACCGGCTGGCGGTGCCGCCGGACAAGCCCGAATACACGCTGCGGCGCGTATGGCTGACGCCCGAGGAGGAAGAAGGATACTACGACGGGCTGGCGAACGGAGGGTTATGGCCTCTTTGCCATATCGCGTTCGTAAGGCCGGTGTTCCGCGAAAGCGACTGGCAGATGTACAAGGCGGTGAACCGCAAATTTGCCGACGCGGTGGTGGCGGAGGCCAAGACGAAGAATCCGATTGTGCTGGTGCAGGACTATCATTTTGCGCTGTTGCCGCGTTATGTGCGCGAACGGCTGCCGGACGCGACGATCGTGACGTTTTGGCATATTCCGTGGCCGAATCCCGAGGTATTCAGCATCTGCCCGTGGCGGGAAGAGATATTGCGGGGTTTGTTGGGAAGTTCCGTGGTGGGGCTGCACACGCAGTTTCATTGCCAGAATTTCGTGGACTCGGTGGACCGGTTTCTCGCGAGTCATATCGACCGCGACCAGTCGGTGATAACGGCGGACGGGCGGTCGACGCTCATCAAGCCATATCCGATATCGATAGCCTGGCCGCCCGAAGGGATGGCAGGAGCGGCATCGGCGTCCGCGTGCCGCGAGGCCGTTTTAAAGCGCTACGGGCTTGGGCCCGAGACGCGCCTGGGCGTCGGGGTCGAGCGGTTTGATTACACAAAAGGGATTGCGGACAGGTTTTTGGCGGTACGCGGATTATTGGAGGCGCATCCGGAATGGGTGGGGAAATTCGTGTTTATTCAGGCGGCGGCGCCGTCGCGGAGTCGGCTTTCTTCGTATCAAAAGGTTCAAAGCGAGACGCGGGAGCTTGTGGACTCGATCAACCGGGATTTCGGGCGCGGGGATTACCGGCCCATTCTTCTTGCGGAGAGGCATCACGAGCCGCACGAAGTATTCGAACTGTTCCGGGCGGCGGATTTTTGCGTCGTGAGCAGCCTGCACGACGGGATGAACCTGATTGCGAAAGAGTTTGTGGCGGCGCGGGACGACGAGAAAGGCGTGCTGATCTTAAGCACGTTCGCGGGGGCGTCGAAAGAGTTGCTTGAGGCGTTGTCGGTGAATCCGTACGACGCAAAAGGAACGGCCGAGGCGATGCAAAGGGCGCTGACGATGCCGCTTGAAGAGCAAGGCGAAAGAATGAGGCTTCTGCGCGAGATGGTGCGCGACAACAACATATATTACTGGGCGGCGAGGATATTGATGGACGCGGCGTTCTTGCGCAAGAGGGAGAAGATCGAAGACCTCGTGGGCCGGACGCTTGCGGGCGAGGCTTATGGAAACGGCGGGGATAAGGGACGCCCGAAGGCGGTCGATTGAAAGCCAAAAAGAAAAAAAGCGGCGCGGGGACGCGCGGGACTGCGGCGTTCCGGGGCGTTTTGGCGTTTGCCTTCGACGCGGGAAGGGACGCGCTTTTTCTCGACATCGACGGGACGCTGCTTGAGATTGCGTCCGTGCCGGGCGACGTGAAGGTTCCGAAAAGGCTTGTCGGGGTCCTTGCCCGTCTCAAGGAAAAAACGGGCGGCGCGTTGGCGCTGGTAAGCGGACGGACGATGGCCGAGATCGACGCGCTGTTTGCGCCGTTGCGCTTGTGCGCGGCCGGGACTCACGGGGCCGAATGGCGTCTGTCGCCGCGCGGGCGCGTGCGGCAGGGGAGGCGGCTTCCGAAAAGCCTTCGCCGAGGGGTGGCCGAATCTTTTGCAGGCATGAAGGGCGTGGCCGTCGAGGACAAAACGTTCAGTGTCGCGGTGCACTACCGCCGAGCGCCCGCAAAGAAGGATGCGATACGCAAAAAACTGGCGGCGTTGGTCAAAGGGCGCGAAGGGATCGAGATTGTCCGGGGACGCATGGTTTTCGAAATATCGCATCGGGGACAGGATAAGGGAGCCGCGATCGGGCGTTTTCTCGCC
Source organism: uncultured Rhodospirillaceae bacterium (assembly GCA_964446645.1). Classification (GTDB taxonomy): domain Bacteria; phylum Pseudomonadota; class Alphaproteobacteria; order UBA9219; family UBA9219; genus CAIXLI01. The sequence continues at coordinate 546 of CAYUPD010000013.1, read as the reverse complement.
GCGCCGCCGTTTAAAGGGCGGCGGCCCCTGTTTTTTGGCGACGCGGAGGCCGATCTTCCGGCGATGGAAATCTGCGTCCGGCGCGGCGGCGCGGCGATCCTCGTCGGCTCCCGAAAAAGAGGAGCGAAGGGGTTCGATTCCCCCCAAACGGTCCGTGCATGGCTTGCAAAACAGGCGATGAGAACGAATTTCACGGGGAAGAAAAAGCGGCCCATGCCGTTTAAGATACGGTTCTTCTGACAGAACAAGCCCTATCCGTCTGTTTCTCAATATCTTTTTTTTTAATCAAGAATTAAAACAGGAAGACTAGACCGGAATCGTCGAAGTTTTCTATCGGAGGCGTTTATGAACGTTTTTCTTTTTGTTCTTTTCAGTCTGATGCTGACGATTTCTCCGGCGCAGGCAGCCTCGCTCGTCGGCACTTCATGCTCGACTTTCGGTCAGACAAAGGTCGATATCAATAAAGCCAATCTTGTCGCGTGTTTGTACACGAGCGAAAGCAATAGCGCCCTGGTCTGGAAAACGATGACGTCTGTCAACGCCTCC
>CAYUPD010000012.1:0-14989 GCA_964446645.1 uncultured Rhodospirillaceae bacterium | reverse complement strand
GTAAGCTCGGCTTTCGCCGAGCGGTAGAAAGCCCAGAGAAAACAAGGAGCATCTCGGCATAAGCCGAGCGCGGCGCAGAGCGAGTGAGTTGAATCACAGGGCGGATTTCATAGGCCCGCTGGAATAAGCAAAAGAAAAGCCCAACCGTTAATCTTTCGACAAAACGGTTGGGCTTGAAGTGCGTTGGCCAAAAACCGGATTATTGGCCCTTAACCTTATTCATCACGGAGCTGATGACTTCGTTCGCGTGCTGGGTCAGCGGAGAGACCGCATCCTTGGCGACGCGGACAGAAAGTTCCGAAACCTTGCTGGTGTTGGCAACGGAGTTATCGAAGCTTTCCTTAAGGAATTCCGTCTGAGCGGTGATAGCGTCCTGCGGCGTTTTTGACGACGCGAGGGTTGTGTAGGCGTTAACGGCGCGAGCGAAGCTTTCCTGAGACAAGCCGCTGACGTTGCGCGTAATTTCTTCGATGCCTTGCCAGAGGGCGGCGCTCGATTTTGTTACGGCGCTGACATAGTTGGATACGGCAGCATTAATGTCTTCGAAGGCTTTAGCAACATTTCCGGGAATGTCGTTTATGCCGTTGGGTGTCGTCGTCATGACCAAACTCCGTGAGATAAAAGAAACCCGGCTGCGGAACGAAATACAGCCTATGGTTAATTTATGTAAACTATGGTTAATTCGGAGTCAACCATAATGTAAACTATTATGAAGAAAAAAGAACGACGGAGAGGGCGATAAAAAAATAACAGCGCCGAAAAAATCGGCGCTGTTATTTTATCTCAAGAAGCTATGAAAACCAGCCGTTTAGGCGGTGGCTTCCTGTTCATAGTCGGTCTTTTCGGTGATGCGAGCCGCTTTGCCGCGCAGGTTGCGCAGATAGTAGAGCTTTGCGCGGCGGACGTTGCCGCGGCGGACGAGCTTAACCGAATCGATTCGGGGGCTATAGACGGGGAACACGCGTTCGACGCCTTCGCCGTAGCTGATCTTGCGGACGGTGAAGGATGAGTTCGGTCCGGCGTTACGGCGGGCGATGCAAACGCCCTCGTAAGCCTGAATGCGTTCGCGGGTACCTTCGACGACCTTGACGTTGACGCGAACGGTATCGCCGATTCCGAAGTCCTCGACCTTTGCGGCGGCCTTCAGTTTTTCCAGCTGCTGGGCTTCGATTTTTTGTAACAAGTTCATGACAGTCTCCTTACCTCTTCTTATTCAAAACGTAACGTTCATACAAATCCGGACGGCGGGATTTTGTAATTTCCTCGGCCTGTTTTTGCCGCCAGGCGCGAACCTTCTCGTGGTTTCCCGAAACCAAAACATCCGGCACATCGAGCCCCTTCCAAGAGGGAGGGCGCGTATAGTGGGGATATTCGAGCAAACCATCGCTAAAACTCTCCTCCTCCGTCGCGGCCGCGTTGCCCAAAACGCCGGGCAAGAGACGGACGCAAGCCTCGACCAAAGCCATCGCGGCGATTTCGCCTCCGGCAAGGACGAAGTCGCCGAGGCTGACTTCTTCGAGGCCGCAAGCGTCGATCGCGCGTTGATCGATGCCTTCGTACCGGCCGCACACGAGGAGGATGGATTTGGCTTCAGCCAGTTCAGAAACCAGCTTTTGATCCAAAACCCGACCGCGCGGCGACAGGTAAATTTTGCGGGTCGCGGGGCCGAAAAGGCGATCCGCGCCGGCAATGGCGTCGTCCAAAACGTCCGGACGCATGACCATTCCCGCTCCGCCCCCGTAAGGGGTGTCGTCGACAGAGGCGTGCTTATCGCGCGCAAATGAACGAATGTCCAGTGTTTCGAGATGCCATAAGCCGTCTTTTAACGCTTTTCCTGGCAGGGAAGCGCCTAAAACGCCCGGAAACACTTCCGGGAAAAGAGTTAAAACCGTGACTTGCCAGCTCATGAAGCCTCCTTTGGCAAGACGATAACGATCTGTTCCTTGGGCAAATCGACCTTGGGGACGAAAGAATCCTTAAAAGGAAGCATAAAGCTGTCTTTTTTGGATTTTCCGATTTCGAGGAAAGGCCCGGCGCCGAAATCGAAGACGCCGAGAACGGTACCGTGCTCTTTGCCATCTTTATCGACGGCGCATAAGCCGGCGAGATCGGATTCGTAGTATTCGTTTTTGCGTGTTTTCGGCAGAACGTCGTGCGGGACGAAAATCCTGTCGCCGCGCAGTTGATCTGCCGCTTCTTTGTCCGCGACGCCCTCGACCGAGACGATGAAAAGGTCTTTGAGCGCCGATTTTTTGGCGATTTTAAAGGCCTTGCCGTCGTCGCCGATCAGAGGCGTGTACGAGAAGAGAGCGTCAGGCTTTTCGGTAAAACTGCGCAGCTTGGCGAGTCCGCGAACGCCGTGAGCGCCCGCGAATTGGCCTACGCATATTTTACGGAGAGAAGCCATAAGCGAAGTCCTTATGCCTTGGGCGCTTCAGCCTGGGCTTCGGCAGGAGCGGCGGCAGGAGCATCGGCTCCCTTGGCGGCTTCGGCGGCGGCTTTCAGGCGTTCTTGGGTCTTGGCGCGCGGGGCGGACTTTTTGGGAGACTCGCGCCACGTGACTTCGGGGCCGAGACCGGCGGCGTGAAGGATGCGCGCGATGCGCTCGGAGGGCTGAGCGCCCTTCTTGATCCATTCCTTGATGCGTTCGGCCTTAAGGACGACGCGCTTGGGGTCTTCTTTGGCCAGCATGGGATTATAGGTGCCGACGTTTTCGATATAGCGGCCGTCGCGGGGGAAGCGGCGATCTGCCACGACGATGTGGTAGAACGGGCGTTTTTTGGTGCCGTGGCGGGACATGCGTATCACAATCATTTGAACTCTCCTTGGTTGTTAAAAAAATAGACCTGACTAAAACCTTCCTCCAAGCTTCGAAGCCATGGAGCGCATGAAGCCGGATTTTCCGAGCTTCTGAACTTGTTTCATGACTTTTTGCATTTCGAGGAATTGCTTGATGAGGCGGTTGACGTCCGGAACGCCGACGCCTGCGCCTGCGGCGATGCGGCGTTTACGCGAGGCTTGGAGCAAATCGACGTCCTTGCGTTCGGCAACGGTCATGGACTGGATGATCGCCTCCTGCCGTTTGATGAGTTTTTCGTCGATACCGCCCGATTGAAGCTGGTCTTTAAGTTTGCCGAGGCCGGGCAGAAGATTCATCATGCCGCCGAGGCCGCCCATGCGGCGCATCTGGCGGATTTGCTTGGCGAGGTCGTCGAAGTCGAATCCGCCGCCGGACATCATCTTTTCGGCCATCGATTGGGCTTCTTCGGCGTCGATGGTCTCGGCGGCTTTTTCGACGAGAGAAACGACGTCGCCCATGCCGAGAATGCGGCCGGCCAGTCTGTCCGGGTGGTAGATTTCAAGGGCGTCGAGCTTTTCGCCCGTGCCGAGAAACTTGATGGGCTTGCCGGTGACGGCGCGCATGGACAAAGCCGCGCCGCCGCGCGCGTCGCCGTCGATGCGGGTTAAAACGATGCCCGAGATGCCTATTTTTTCATTGAACCTGAGGGCGGTGTTAACGGCGTCCTGCCCGATCATGGCGTCGGCGACGAGAAGGCTTTCATGGGGATGCACGGCGTCGCGCACGGCGGCGGCCTCGGCCATAAGATCGTCGTCGATGGCGAGGCGTCCGGCGGTATCGAGGATCAGAACGTCGAAACCTTCCTTGCGGGCCGTATCGAGGGCGCGGCGCGCGATGTCGGCGGGCGCCTGGCCTGCGAGGATGGGGAGCGTGGCGATGCCGAGCTGCGTTCCGAGAACGGCGAGTTGTTCTTGGGCGGCGGGGCGCTGCACGTCGAGCGAGGCGAGAAGAACCTTTTTCCCGTCTTTGTCGGTGAGGAATTTTGCGAGTTTGGCGGAGGTGGTTGTTTTGCCCGAGCCTTGCAAGCCCAGCATCATGACGACGGCGGGCGGCGCGACGCTGAGGTTTAAGGGCTCGGCTGCGGAGCCGAGAAGCTCGACCAGATTGTCGTGAACGATCTTGACGACCTGCTGTCCCGGCGTGATCGAGCGCAAAACGTCGGCGCCGATAGCGCGTTCTTTGATGCGGGACGTGAAGTCCTTGACGACGGGGAGCGCGACGTCGGCTTCGAGAAGAGCGATGCGCACGTCGCGCAGGGCTTCGGTCACGTCGGCTTCGTTCAAAGCCCCGCGTCCTCTAAGCCGGTCGAAGATGCCGGATAGTCTGTTGCTCAAACTGTCGAACACAAAAACACGCCTTCTCAAAAAACCAAACGCTAACGGGCCTGTGCACGCAACGCGTGGACAGACCGTACGCCCCAAAACCGGCGGCGTATCCTCGAAGCAGGGAGGCCTATATGTAGAACCCCGGCTGCCGCTAAAGGACAGGAATAGGGGTCACGTAGCAAGAAGGTAAAAAAAGGTCAAGTTCTTATCTAAAAGAGGGTTGAAGAAAGCGATGCTGCAAGGCAATAAAAGCTTGATTTGACGCGAATCTTGCCTGTTGTGCCTCTATAAAAAACAGATTAGAAAAGAGGCAGTCGAAGTTGTCCTTTAAGAGGTAGTGCCGTGTCTTCAATAGATACTCCCCCTGGGGCAGATCAGGGAATTCAGATCGAGGCCGTGGTAAAATGGTTCAGTCTGACGAAGGGATTTGGTTTCGTAGCGCCGATTGACGGGTCGTCCGATGCGTTCATACACTCATCGGTGGTGAGCAGAGCGGGTCTGCGCGATCTGGCCGAAGGGACGAAGCTTCTGATTCAGATCGGCGACGGAGCGAAGGGGCGGCAGGTTCTCAACATTATGCAGGTTTTGGGCGTGGGCGAGATTGCGCCGACGTCGAGCGTGCGTCCGCCGCCGACGGGGCCCGAGGTGGATATGACGGGCACGGTCAAGTGGTTTAAGGCCGACAAGGGTTTTGGTTTCGTGACTCCCGATGACGGGGGACGGGATGTCTTTGTGCATCGCACGGTGGTTTTGCGGGCCGGGATTCAGGGATTGGAGTCGGGGCAAAAGGTTCGGATGAAGGTGCAAACGGCGTCCAAAGGCCGCGAGGCGTCGTCGGTCGAGCTGGCGGATTAGCCTAGAACAAAAAAACACAAGGCGGGAACGGAAAAGTTCCCGCTTTTTTATAGGCGAATGTTTTTTTGAATTTGTTTTTGAAGACTTTTTATTAAAGGTTTTTTTTTAGATGAGCAATCGCAAAATCGCGGGTATCGATCCGTCTTCTCCTCTGGCAAAAGGCAACGAATTTGAGCTTGCGCTCAGCGTTGCCGATCTGAAAAAAATCGTTAAGAACAGGACAAGATATATCGATCTTAATCCGACGGAAGCCTACGAACAATTATCCGAAGGAAATAAGCGCGCGTTATCGCATCTTGTGAATGTCGCCAAGATTCTTAATGAGGTGTTTTTAAAACAGGATCATCCCGACAATATTCGGGCGAAGGAAGTGCTGGAAGAAGAAGCGGCAAAAGGAACGCCCGGAAGCGCCGAAGCGCTTGCCCTGTTTTCGGTATTTAACGGGCTTGAAGGGCGCGACATGTACGCAAAGAAGTCGGAGCCTTTAAATTTATTTAAAAATAAAAGCACGCCGCCTGGCAAAGGCTTTTACCCGTCGGATGTGACGAAGGAAGAAATAGTCGCCTATCTTCAGGCGCATCCCGAGCAAATAGCAGCCATACTTGCGAATAATACGATGGTTTTCCGCGATGGGGACCGCTTTGTTTCGATGCCGTATTCCGTGGCGTTCCGAAAAGAAATGGATGCAGCGGCGCATGAACTGATGTGCGCGGCGGTGACGACGGATCATAAAGGATTTGCCGACTATCTGCGTTGGCAGGCGCAGGCCCTGGTGAACGACAGCGATCCCGAAGCCGTCTTTATGGCGGAGCGCGGCTGGATCAACCTTAAGGATTCTCCGCTGGAATTCACCATCGGACGGGAAAGCTATGAAGACTCATTTAGCGGCGAAATTGCGGCGGATCCGAAAATCGACGCCCTGATCAAGGTTCATGGAATTAAGGCGAAACAAAAAGATACGATCGGCATTCGGGTCGGTATCGTCAATGACCAATCCAAAAACATTATTGAGAGTTATCGCGAAAGCCTTAAAGAGTTCAAGCGCCGGATGCCGTTAAAGGAATACTACGAAGGAGCATCCGAAAAGGAAGAAGAACAGAATATAACGTATGTTGACGTTGACATCGTTGCCTTAGGGGGGGAATGCGCCGCTATAAGGAATGGGATGTTAGGGGCTCAGAATTTGCCGAATCCCGATAAGCTATCGTTCCAATTGGGAGAAGGAAGCCGGTTGGTTTTTCACCGCCAGACGCGCACAAACTATTTTGATCCGGTTGCCTATCGGAAATTCTACGATTCCATCGTCGCGCCCGAGCAGAAGAAACTCTACAATGAGGTTGCGGATCTCAGATTTTTGATAGGGCATGAGCTTGGCCATTCTTTTGGCCCGGACAAAACAAAAGACGGACGCGACATTAAAACGGCTCTAGGGATATATGGAAACATATTGGAAGAAAACAAAGCCGATATGGTGTCTTTGTCGATCGCCGACTTTTTGTGCGAACAGGGAAAATTTTCCGCCGAACAAGCAAACGAAGTGTATTTGACGTGGGCCGTCGGCCAATTACCCCAAAAACAGCCGGTCGAAACGGAAGTGCATCGGTTTCGAGAGGTTCTGCAGTTAAATTATTTCCGGGAAAAAGGAGCCATCGTTTTCGAAGAGGGCGGTTCGCTAAGCGTCGTTCCGTCGAAAATGATCGAGGCGGCGCCCCAGATGCTGGAGGAAATAGTCAGCCTGCAGCTCGAAGGCGACAGGCAAAAGGCTCAGGCGTTTACCGAAAAATATGCCGTTTGGAACGAAGCCCTGCAGTATGCCGCAGACGAGCAGATAAAGCTTCATCCCCGGTTGTATCGATTGCTCAAACAGCCCTTTAAAGACAAGGGAGCGTTCGGTTCTTTAGGTTTGGGCGACTGATCCCGAAAGATTATTTTAGAAGTCTCAATCTCGGCGGCGGAATGTCGGCGCTACCGCGCGCGTCGATACGGGCGAGAAAAACGGCCGAGAAAGAGAACGGCCCGTTTTCTTTGGGCGTAAAAACGGCGTTAAGGCCGAACGGCGAAAGTTCGCAAGCTTCGACCAAAGTTTTGTCATGCAGGGCCAGCCACGGCAAAGCGGCTTGGGTGTCGAGTTTGTCCGGGAAGAGGCATCCGGCGGGTTTCAGGCCGTTGGCGCCGTCCTGCAAAAGGAGGCGCGCGTTTTTGGGAACGTCCGGAATTTCGCCTTTGATGGCGACAAGATGGATTTCGCCAAGGGCAAGCTGAGAGTCGGGCGGCGCTTCGACGCCGTCAAGGCGAAAGATGCGCCGTTCGATGGACGCGCCGCGGGGAAGAGGCGTCCGTGCGGCGTCCGCTCTGGTCGTAAGCGTGACGAACAAGGGGCGGTTGCCGTCGTTGACATAAGTCGAGGCCAACCCCGCGCGCAAGGCAACGACGCCAAGGACGGGGAGAGAGCCGTTTTTGTCGGCGATGCGGCCTTTTTCCGAGTCGAGATTGTTGGCGGCAACGGCGATCAAGAGGGCGGCGGCGTCTTTGATGTCGGGAAGCGTTCCGGAGCGCAAGGCCGCGCCCATGTCGGCGGCGGCGGCCAAAACGTCGTCGGACGAAAGGGCATACGTGGCGGCCAAGGCTTTGAGAAGAAGAGGCGCTTTTTGGCCGCCGTGCTCGTCGAGCATCTTCTTGATCCAAAAAGCGGCGGCATCCGGTTCTTTAAGGCTTTTGAAAGCGGCGGCGACGTTGGCTTCGGCGATGGCGGGAAGGGAGGTTTGAGCGCTGGTGTCCGAGAAATAATGCAGGCTTGCCGCATCGACGGCTCCTGCGGCGGCGAGAGCGGCATAGGCGGCGGCGCGGTCCGCGCGTTCGTTTTCGTCGACCCACGTGTTGGAAAGGCGCGCTTTAAGCCATGCGGCGGCGGAGTTTTTGGCAGGAGCGGCCCGCGCGGAAAGGTCCTGACTCAAAGCGGCGAGAGCGGCAGCCGTAGCGGCGAGCGAGCTGTCCTTGCCGCGGAAAGGGGCGAAGCCTCCGTCTGGGTTTTGGTGGCGGACAAGCTGCGCGAGGATTTCCTTTTCGCGGGCCGATGTCAGAAAATCGGGAGAGATCCCGGCCTGATCGAGCGTATCGCGCCAAAGGCGCAGGGCGTTGAGGTACAAAGCCAGCTCTTCGGTTGAGAAGGGAGAGGCGTTGAAGGCGTAAGAGAGGATTTCAGCGAGTCCGTCTGCGGGCTTGGCCGAGACAAAAACGACGGATTCGTTTTTAGGCTGAGCGCGTTTAGAAAGAAGGCTTTCGCGGGGTTGAACGTTACCGGTCTTTCCGCTTTTGAGGAAAGGGTTTTTGGGAAGGACGGCCATGGGCCAGTTACGAATGACGCGTTGGGATTGAGAGCCTTTGACTTCAAGCCGTAATTCTTTTGCGCCTTCGGCGATGCCGGAGAGGAAAAGAGGCAACGAGCGGCTTTGCCGGCCGCCGAGGGCAAAGGAACCCTCGCGCTGGGAATCGATTTTAAGGCCCGAGGAAGCGGAGAACGAATACGAAAAGGTTTCGGGGTCCGGCCCTGTATTTTGAACGCCGAGGAAAAGAGAGCGCCCGCCGTTTTTTCGAAGAATGAGGGCCGAAGGGTCTTCGTCCGCGACAAGGGCGGTTTTAAAGGCGGCGGCGGCGCGGGCCGGTTGCGTTGCTTTGAGGGGCACGGGAACCGACGCACGAAGCCGGTGTGCTCCCTGCGTAAGGGGCGCAGCATCGACGGTAAGGGTAAGGGAGGAGGCTCCGTCAAGGGGGAGGGGAAAGGATATCTCGTTTTTGCCCTTGGGAAGGGATTGAAAAACGAGTTTGCGTTGACGCGCGTCGGAGGCCGAGGCGGCGACGATGGAAGGTTCAGGAAGAGAGAATCGCGCAACGAGGTCGCGTCCGCGCTTGGAGGGTTTTGAAAAAGAGATGTCCAAAGGCAAATGATCCGGAGCGGCGGCGTTTTTAGAGTCCCACCCGGCGCTGAAGGATGTGCGGGCAAGAACTTTGCCCGAGGCGTCAAGGATTTCGAGTCTGTAATTTCCGGCGGCGACGGGCCATTCGAGGACGCTGGAGCCGTCGGCGTCGATGCGAACGGCGCCGCTTCCTGCGGGGCGCAACTGAGCCTCGGGCTTGTACTGCCAGCGGCCCTCGTTCTGGAACCAGGCGAAGCGGCGGCCTTTTTCGTAGATTTGGTAAGAAAGGCCTTGCGCGTCGCGGGCTTTGCCGTCCGAAGATAAAGCGATCAAGGCGAAGCGTGCCAAGCCGTTTTGGGAGAAGCGAGCGCCCTCGGCCAAGGGTTTAAGGCCGATGAGGGTATCGTCGGGGCGAAGAGGGATGAGGATAGGCCCGGTTCCGGCGATGCCCGAATCCGGATCGCCTTCGATTTCGAAAGAGGCTTGATACAACCCGCGTTCCGGAGGCGGGGGCAACGAGACGCTCAAGGACGCAGAACCGTCGGGGCCGGTAAGAAAATCCGCAACGGGAAAGGATTTCGAAGAACTCTCCAAAGGAAGGCCGAAAAGATAATCTTTCCAGCCGAAAGCGGCGCCGTCGAGTTTTTTCCAAGAGGCCGAGACGCGGCCCTTGATAAGCGGCGCGGCTTTGCCGTCGAGGGAGAAGGACTTAATCGACAGCATGCATAGCCTGTCGGCGGAGAGAGCCGAGCGATCCAGAAGAACGTCGAAGCGAGGGGCGGCAGGATCGCCCGTGACGCGCAAAGGAGATTCGGCAAGAAGAGAGCCTGCGTTATCCAGCCAAGAGAGGGACCAGAAGCCGAGCTGCGGAGGAGCGGGGAACGAAAGCTTGGCAAAATCTCCCGAAAAAGGAGGAACGGGATATTCTGCGTAAAGCCGTCCGTCCAGAGAGAGCCGTAAAGAGCCCGGATTTTTGGCGAGGGTCGTCTTTTTGTCTTTGGAGGGGTACAAAACGGCATTGACGGTTTCGAAAGGCGAGGCGAACAGGACTCCGGCGTCGATGGCGCCCGAAAGAGAGGATTCCGGCGGCGGCGTCAAATCCTCGACCGAGGCGAAAGAGACATGGCCGTCCTTGTCGATGCCGACGACGCCCGAGGGGGAGGTTTTTTTAGAGTTTTGAATTGAAGCGGAGCCGTTCGAGCCGGTCTTGGCCTCGGCCAAAGGCTCCCCGTTATCCGAAAAAGCGGTGAGAAAAACGCCGTCTCTGGGTTTTTCGGGATTTGCGGCAATGACGCGAACGGAGTCCCGTTCGCGAACGGCGCGCAAGGAGAAGTCGGAGTTTGTGAACCAAGCGGCGGCCAAAGGAGAAAGGCCTTTAAAGGCGTTTTCCTCGGCAGCGTCTTTGGCCTCGGCGGCTATCAGATAAAGGCCGGGAGCGAGGTTTGGCATTTTTTGGCGCAAAGAGAAAGGATGCTCGGCGGTTTCATTAAGAGGGGACGAGAAGGAAAGGTCTTCGTGCCAAACGGCGTCGCCTTTTTCGCGGGCGAGGTAGACGCTTTCGGAAGGGGCAAGGGAGGTCAAAGAGCGGTCCTGCCAGGCGCGGGCCATGAGGGAGACGTCCGAAACGCGATAGACGTTGAGGCGAATCTTAAAGACGTTGACGGCGCGCAGGGTCAAAGGCCCTTCGTAAGAGCCAAGCGAACCGTTTTCGTCGGCATAGCCCGTAAAGGCGAGCAAGGGAGTGCGGTCGGGGACGGCGAACGAGGCGGAGTAGGGAAGAGCGGCTTTATCGCCGTTGTCTTTTGAGAGGCCTTTAAAGAGAAGGCGATAAGCCTTGCCTCGGTCGAGAGGAAAGACGCAAAGGGACGAATGCGCGGCGGCGACGCCTGGGAGGGAGGCGGCATGGCCGTCTTTTTCGAGGCGCAGAGCGGCCGAGAGTTTTGAAAGAGGAAAAGAAGAGAGAGGCTTGTCGAATTCGAGGCAAGCTTCGGCATTTTCGGACTCGGCGTTGACGGTAGTCCTGACGACTTCCACGGGCGCGTCGTTCTGGGCGAAGGAGGCGCAAGGAAAACCGGCCGCGACAGCGAAGGAAAAACAGAAAAAAACCGCGCCCTTTTTCATTGCACATTCCGATTGCCGCAGAGGAACAACACATGCGTCTCCGGCGCGTTTCTGTCAAGCGTCGGACTTAGGGCTTTGAGGGTTCGGCCGAGGGCAGGCTTTTGCGGTAGTTGTTTAGGAAGCGCTGGAACATATCGACCTGAGAGAGCTGGACTTGGGCGGCGGCGAGGTCGCGGGTCTGGCCGGTTTTTTCGGGCTGTGTGAGCATGAGGAAAGTGCTGTTTTGGGACTTGGCGAGCATGGCGGGGCCGTAGTCGATGGCGATTTTGTCGAGGCTTTCCTGATCGTCCGCCAGGGCAAAGGCGATAGCGGCGTTGACGAGGGTCGAAGCCTGATCGTCCGAAAGAGCCTTGTCTTCTGGCGGAGGCGGGCCGACGACGTCCAAAAGGATTTTACCGGCGTCGTCCCATTTTTGAGCGTGCATGGCGATGTCGGCGCGAAGGAGGGCGGCGGCAGGGCTGGCGTTTTCCTTAAGGAGGGCGACGGCTTCGTCGTCGCGATGAAGCTCGGAAAGCGCGCGGGCCTGAAGGAGCGTGCGCTCGTCGTTCATGGCTTCGGGCAGGGAATCCGAGCCGATAAGGCCCAGAGCGGCGATGGCTTGGTCGGGTTTGTGGTCTAAAAGCCGAATGGCGGCGAGGCGCAAGGCGACGCGGGCCTTATCGTCGCCGGTCAGGCGCGTCTTGGCAAGGTCTTCGAGAATATCGGAAGCCTGATCCAGAAGATCGACGGAAACGAGGCGTTCGGCGAGGCTAATCATGATGTCGTCGCCGTCTTTGCCCGAGGGGAGGAGGTCTTGGTATTGGTGATAAAGGGTCAACGTGTCGAGAGGGGAAAGTTTTTGGCCCAGATTGCCGAGAATGGCGTCGCGAAGCGTTGTGGACATCTCGGCGCGGATATCTGGGGCAAGAGGGCTTGCGGGATAAAGGGAGAGGGCGCGGGCCAGAACGTTGATGCCGGTTTTGACGTTCTTGGACTGGATGTAGAACTGGCCGAGGCGGCGCAGGACGTCGACTTCGAGGTCGTCGCCGCGCCAGCCGAAGCGCAAGGCCTCGAGCCTGTCGGCGGCCTGTGCGGGAGTGAGGGAGCCGTTGGCGACGCCGAGGTCGATGAGGGCAAGCTCGGCGCGGATTTTATAAAGGCGGTCGTTGGATTTTTTTGCCTCGCGCCAGGCGTCTTCGGCGCCTTCGGCGCGTCCGGCCTTGGCGTTGAGGGTGCCGCGCAGGAAAGCGAGAGCGGGGTCGATGGAAGGATTGTGGGGAGAGGCGGCGACGAAATTGAGCCAATCTGCGGCTTCGTCCGAGCGGCCTGCGGCGAGAGCGGATTCGACGGCGAGAACGAAGAAGCGAGAGAAGAAAGGTTCCGGATAGCCGGTGAGGACGTTTTTCTTGGTGGCGAATTTTTCCTCGGCCTGTTTCCATTCGCGCATTTGGGCGAGAGCGACGGCCTGCCATAAGACGACTTCGGGCTTGTCGGAGAGAGAGGGGGTAGAGATGTCGTTGAGGCCTTCTTCCGAGCGGTAGGCGAGAATTTTTGCCGCGCCGAGAAGAACCATAAAGTCGTCGTGCGAGCGAAGGTCGGGGACTTCCTTGGCGATCATTTCGAGCAAAGAGACGGCCTCTTCGCCCATGCCCTTGGCGAAGTACAGGCGAGCCAGTTCCATGCGGGCGCGGTTACGCTCGGCTTCGGGAACGTCGACGATGGTCTGCTGAAGGCGCTGGCGCACGTCGGTAAAGGTTTCGCCGGGCTTGCCGCTCCATGTCGTAAAATCGAAAATGGATTTTCCGGAGGCAACGGCCTTCGAACGCGCCGTCGATTGTTGAGCGAGGCCGGTGTCGGCAGCACCGGAGAGCAAAAGCCCGCCTTCGGCGGTGATCTCGACGCCGTCCGAAACGGTGCGGACGATCAGCTTGTCGGTCAAAGGCTTGACGACAAGCCCCTGCGCGGCGGGAAGGATGACAAGGTCGGGCATGCGGCGCTCGACGTTAAAGGCCTCGCTTTGCGCGAGAGGAACAAGAACAAGGTCGTCGCCGACGACGGGATCGACAAAGCGAATAGGGTCTGGCCCGTCGGGAAGGGGGAGAAGGAATCGCGCGCCGAGGGCAAAATCCGGTTGAGATACGAGGGCGGTGGTGACGGGAAGCTCTTGTTGTTTTTTCGAGAGATAAAGCTTCCACGCGGTTTCGTCGAGAGAAGCGCGCAAGGTAGCGCCCGGCGGAGCTTTAAAGCGATAGCCGGAATTTTTAGGCAAGTCGAACGGCTGTATGTCGACGAGAGGAGGCGTATTGCCGGTAAGAGAGGCGAGCGGGAGAGTCAGTTTTTTGTCGAAAACGATATAGCCGACGTCGGCGCGTAAAAAGATGACGGCGCGGGTCTTGATGTGAGGGTCCAAGGTAACAATAAGCGTCGGCGCATCGGTCAAAGAGAAGCCGAAATCGGAAGTTTTTGCGGTCGTTGCGGGAGCCGGAGCTGTTTTTTCCGGAACGGCAATCTCCGGCGTTTTTTCGCTTATCTGGGGCAGAGGCAAGGGCGCGACGTCTTGCGTGACGACGGGTTGCTGGGGGGCGGGCTTTGGCGCGGGCGCGAGAAGGGGTTGGGGCGCGGCGACGGCGGGCTTGGGAGCAGTCGCAGGCTGGTCTTTCTTGGGCGGAGGAGAAGGAGGGAGTGCCTCGCCGCGAATATCGGCGACGATGGAGTTGTCGTTAGAGAAGACGCGGACTTTTGTCTCGGCGCCGACGGTAAAGAAAACGGCGGTCGCGCCGTTGACGCTTGTGGAGGAGAAGTCGCGGGCGCGGGTTAGGGAGGAGGCGAGGTTTTTCGGAAATTTTATTGCCGCCGAAGCTTCGAAGACGATAGAAATCTTGGAGCCTTCGCGAAGGGCCTTAAACTTGGTTTCGCGGGGCCAATCGAAGACGACGCGGTCGAAATCCTCGTGTGAGGCGGCGCGAACGGCGACGCTTTCCACAGGAGCGGAAACGGCAGGGAAGCCGAATGCGGCGGACGCCAATAAGACTGCGGCAAGGAATAATTTACGCATAAGGAAAGAATCTGGAAGGCAGGAAAGACTCGGGGACAATACGATAGGAAAAGCAATCGCGCCACAATTTCCTCTTTGCGCAACCGACGGAAGAAACAGGGAAAAACAGCCGGGGTTAAGGACGAGACGCTAGGGTTCGGAAGAAAAAAGGACGGCAAAAAAGGTGCATAGCGGGGTCTTTGCAAAGTAAGTTTTTCGTAACCATCTTTCTTTACAATCAAAGGGATGATCGGGCCCGAAGACATATTGAACTACTGGTTTTACGAAGTCGGCCGCGACAAATGGTTCGCGGACGAGAAGTTGTTGGACGCCCAGATTCGGGAAAAATTTTTGTCGGACTACGAAAAAGCCTTTCGCGGAGAGTATAAGGAATGGGAAAAAACGCCGGAAGGAACGCTGGCGCTGTTGCTGCTGCTGGACGAATTTCCGAGGCATATGTTTCGCGACACGCCGCGCGCGTTCGAGACGAGCGACACGGCGCTTGAGCTGGCGCGGGAGTCGATCATCAACCATTTCGACGATCGCATCGACAAGCAGTATAAGTTGCTTTTTTACCTGCCGTTTTTAAATTCGGAGAACATCGGGGATCAAAGGCTGGCGTTGTTTTACATTCGCGAGAGGGTCAAAGACGACGAATGGCTGGCGATGGCCGAGAAGAACCACGAGATCGTGCAAAAGTACGGGCGATTTCCGCACCGCGACGCGATCTTGGGCCGCCACCCGGATTTGGAAGAGCAGCCGTAAGAAAATCCTTTCGGTCTTTCGATTTTCTCCCCTTCCTCTTGAGACCTGCCTTTCTTCGTCATCCCCGCTTTTTACATCGTCCTTTCCGCAAATTTTGCCTTTAAGGCAAATTTGTGCGGAATCCCATTTTCTTTCT
>CAYUPD010000011.1:8801-15728 GCA_964446645.1 uncultured Rhodospirillaceae bacterium | reverse complement strand
TTGACGGCGACGATGGCGGCGCAAGCGGCTAATTATCCGTTCTGCACGATCGAGCCGAATGTAGGCCGCGTTTCGGTGCCGGACGAAAGGCTCGACAAGCTCGCCGAGCTTGCCTCGTCGGCCAAGATCGTGCCGACGCAGCTTGAGTTCGTGGACATCGCGGGCCTTGTGCGCGGCGCGTCGAAGGGCGAAGGCTTGGGCAACCAGTTTTTGGCGAACATCCGCGAAGTGGACGCCATCGTGCACGTCGTACGCTGTTTTGAAGGCGGCGACGTGACGCACGTCGAAGGCTCGGTCGATCCGATCCGGGACATCGAAACGGTCGAGACCGAGTTGATGCTCGCCGATCTTGAGAGTTTGGAGAAACGCCTCAGCAACACGCAAAAGAAAGCCAAGACAGGCGACAAGGAATCCGCCGAGCAGCTTTCGGTCATGGAGCCAGTAATCGCGGCCTTGCGCGACGGAAAACCCGCGCGGACGGTTGCGGCCTCTCTTTCGCCCGAGCAAAAAGAGATTTTCCGCCAGATGCAGCTTTTGACCTCGAAGCCCGTTTTGTACGTCGCGAATGTGGACGAAAAAGACGCGGCAAAGGGCAACGCGCTGTCCGAAAAAGTCGCGGCGCGCGCAAAGGCCGAAGGCACGGAAAGCGTCGTGATCGCGGCGGCGATTGAGGCCGACGTGGCAGTGCTTGAAAGCGCGGAAGAGAAAAAAGAATTCTTGGAAGCCTTGGGTCTTTCCGAGCCGGGGCTTAATAAAATCATCCGCGCGGGGTACAGCCTGTTGCAGCTTCTGACTTTCTTTACGGCGGGGCCGAAAGAGTCCAAAGCGTGGACGGTCAAAAAAGGCTCATGCGCGCCGCAAGCGGCGGGAGTCATCCATACGGACTTCGAACGCGGATTTATCAAGGCGGAGACGATCTCTTACGCCGATTACATCGCGTGCAAAGGCGAAGCGGGCGCGCGCGAGGCCGGAAAGTTGCGACAAGAAGGCAAAGACTACGTCGTCAAGGACGGCGACATTTTTCACTTTAAATTCAATGTGTAGCCCGGATTTAAAGACCGCCTATCCGGTTGAGTAATTCTGGAAATTGAATTTTTCCCGCCTTCGCGTTTAAGTGTCCCCCCTGAGGAACGACAATAAATTCCGCGTTGACGGCCGATGCGATTTCTTTCGAAAATCCGAGAGGAACATAAGGGTCGTTGTCCCCCGCAAAACAGACGATCTTCTTTGCGCCGCGCTCGACAGCTTTCCAATCGAAAGCTGGCTTAATAAAACTGTCGTTCAACGGATCAAATTCCGGCAAGCCAAGCGGGCGGGCAAAAGGGCAAACGGCAATAACGGCTTTGTAAGGAACCTTCGTTTTTTCCGCCATCCGCAGAACCAAAAGAGCCCCCGTGCTGTGGCCGATTAAGACTGTGTTTTCAGGGGAAGACTTTTTCAACGCTGAAGAAGCGATTTCTAACCAAGCGTTCAGATTCTGTCCGTCCGGCGTAGGAAAATGGGGGACAAAAACGCATGCATCTTTTAATTCCGATTTAAGCCATGGAAACCAGTTTTCGTCCGGACTTCCAAATGCCCCATGCGCTATAAGATACGTTTTCATGTAATAATCCAGATATTTCCTTTAGTTAAAGATATCTCATACAGACGCCTAAAGCAAAGATTTTGCCTGCTTCCGTTCTTTATGCTAACAACGCCCGTCTTGAAGGATGGCCTCAATTAAGCAAGCTTGAGGCGAAAATCGTGATTTTTCTAATTTTCGAGCGCAGCGTACTTTTGCCGTACGTGAGCATCGAAAATTAGAAAAAGCGCGATTTGCAGCCCAAGATCGCTTAATTGAGAAAAGACAAAACTCTAATTCAAGGAACTGCCATTATGTCCGGACATTCCCACGCCAAGAACGTCATGCACCAGAAGAGCAAATCTGAAGCCAAACGTTCGAAGATATTCAACAAGCTCGCCCGTGAAATCATCGTCGCGGCCAAGCAAGGAATCCCCGATCCGTCGCACAATCCGCGCCTGCGCGCCGCGATCAAAGAAGCGCGCAAGAACAGCATGCCGGGCGACCGCATCGACCGCGCGATCAAGTCGGCGCAGCCCGGCGCGGCCGACGCGGCCAGCTTCGAAGAGATCCGCTACGAAGGGTATGGTCCGGGCGGCATCGCGTTGATCGTCGAGGCCCTGACCGACAACCGCAACCGCACGGCGGCCGAAGTCCGCACGCTGTTTTCGAAGAACGGCGGCACGATCGGCGAAAGCGGCTCGGTCGCGTTTATGTTCACGCGGTTGGGCGAGGTCGTGTTTCCGGCCAAGGTTGCCTCGGCCGACGCGATGCTCGAAGCGGTCATCGAGGCGGGCGGCGACAACGTCGAAAGCGACGACACGTCGCATGTCGTGACGTGCTCGATTGAGGATTTCGGCGCGGTGCGCGACGCGCTTGAGGCGAAGTTCGGCGAATCCGAAAGCGCCAAGCTGACGTGGTACGCCAAGACCGAAACGCCGGTCGAAGGCGACAAGGCGCAAGAGTTGCTGAAGTTTATCGATCTTCTTGAGGACAACGACGACGTGCAAAACGTCTACGGCAACTACGACATCCCGGACGCGGACTTAGAGAAATTCGCCGGAGCCTAAAAGCAAAAATTTTAGCGGCGAGGCGCCGGTTTTTTGCTTCCTTTGGACGTTCTTTTTTGCGCGTTTTTTCTGGCCGCGTCTTCATCCGGAACAAGAGCAAACGACAAAGCTTGCGTCAGGTTAGCCATGGTTTCATATGTTCTCGGCAAAGACACGATAAATTTGGGACGGCTGTTGTCGGGGCCTTTTTTGGCCGCTTTTCCGCTTAACAAATCGTCCATTGAAATGAATTCAATGTTATCCACCGGATGGGGGACGTTGTCTTCAGAATCGTCCTCGACAATCTTGACATTCGTTATTTCCGCTTTCTTTAAATTTTTCTCCATAGTCTCGAAAATGCCGCGGTAACAGCTACTGCGATAAACGGAAGAAACCTGCAGCGAAAAGGAAAGGTTATCGCCATCCGGGTTAACGTCCACCATGGTTTCGTTGATTACTTGAGGAAACATTCCCTCTGACAAGCTCAAAATACAAAATTTCTGAAAGAGCTCTCCGATTTGTTGAATGGAAGGCTTCGACATTTGATTTTCTCCCTATGCAAGAAAAGCGTCCACAAAAAAACCCTCGATATAGGGAGCATATTATCATTATTCAGGCCAAACAAAATGGTTAATAATTCCCCGGACGCGGACTTAGAAAAATTCGCCGGAGCGTAATAAAAAAGGCGGCCGAAGCATCGGCCGCCTATTTATTATCCGGGCAACGTCCGCTGCCGCTTAGAACCTACTTCCGGCTATTTTCCGGAACGTTCTTATCGAGTACCTGTTTTAAAGCTCCGGCTCTGGCGCTGTTTTCATCCGGCTTGACCGAGTATTTTCCGATTTCGGCATTCAAGGCATTGTCGACGGCGGCGGTATCGGGGACGATTACGTGAAGCGCCCAAGCCGGCCTCGGTCCCGCAGGAAACCCCATCACGTTACGCTCTTGCTTGTTTTGTGGATTGAGATAAAAAACGCTGATGCCGGCGCTTTTCAAAAAAGTTTGATACTCAAACGCCTTTTTCCTAAGAGCGATGTGTTCCGGCGTATCCGCGATTTCTTCGGCAAGACCATCGCGCTGCGGATAAATGATGCATTCAACGTGACCGGAAGCTCTGTTGTAGTTTGTGTTAACGGCAAAAATGGAAGAATTGTCGCCTTCATTATTCTCTAAAGCCAAGGTCGTAAGCCTAAGAAAAGAATCCGTAACATTGGTCATTCTTGTTCTCCCAGAAGATCGAAAAGGATTGTGGAACGCTTTCCTAATAAATACAGGTCTTGCATACACCCGTCGATCTGAGAGAAAAATGGTTAATATACTTTCGCGCATTTAAACGCGAAAAAAGGCCTTAAAAAGGGTTTTTATTCGTCCTTAATCTGCTCGAGCGAGCGGACGGTCGCCACGTCCGGCCCCCATGACTCTTTCAGCAAATCGAGGTTTTTGCGCAAAGCCTTGATGCGCCCATCGGCATGGCCGACGGACATCGACGCGATGGCCTGCGGCACGGCATAGATGACGAGTTGACCGATGGCCGCCGCGCCCAGGATGACGAGCCAGTTATTGGCGTCTCCGAGAATATAGAAGGCATTGGCGGGAGCTTGGCCCTTGCCGAGTAAATCGAGAAGAAAGGGCGTAATTCCGGCCATGTTCATGGCGAAGACGCATATCGCGCCGGATTTTTCGGGATCCCTGTCGGTGGCATAGGCGACGTAAGTCGGCACAAGCCCGGCGATGAGCAGGATCGCCGACGCCATCATAAAGGGCATCGCAAGAGCGATCAGAATCAAAAACGAAACGAACTTCGCCTTTCCGCTTTTTTTGCGGGGCTTATCCGGTTTTTTAGGGTCCTTTGCGGCCATTGCCCGTTCCCGCTACGCCGTAATCGACGGCAAGGTAGGGGAAGGCTTCGCCGGAGCGCCCGATGCCGAAGGAACCGAGCCGTGCTTGCTCGAAGAAGAAGACACGACGGGCGTTTTTTCTTCGTTGCGAACGATCTTTTCGCCGCGCAGAAGGACTTTGACCTCGTCGCCCGAAAGCGTCTCGAACTCAAGGAGCCCGTTGGCGATCTTGTGCAAATCGTCGATGCGTTCGGTCAGGATTTTACGCGCCGTGGATTCGCCGTCCTCGACGAGGCGGCGGATTTCTTCGTCGATGAGTTGCGCCGTGGATTCCGAAACGTTTTTCTGCTGCGCGATCGAATGGCCAAGGAAGATTTCCTGCTCGTTCGCGCTATACCGCACGCGGCCTAGTTTGTCGGACATGCCGAACTCGGTCACCATGCGGCGCGCGACGTTCGTCGCCTGATCGATATCGCTCGCCGCACCCGTCGTAACGTTATCTTTACCGAAAATAATCTCTTCGGCCACGCGGCCTCCGAACATCATCGCGATGCGCGAGGTTAGCTCGATCAGCGTCGAGCCGTATTTGTCGCGTTCGGGCAGATTCATCGTGAGGCCCAAAGCGCGGCCCCGCGGAATGATCGTGACTTTGTGCAGCGGATCGCTTTGAGGAACGTTGAGGCTCACAAGGGCGTGCCCGGCTTCGTGGTAAGCGGTCAACTTCTTCTCTTCGGCCGTCATCGCCATCGAGCGGCGTTCGGCGCCCATCATGACCTTGTCCTTGGCAAACTCGAAATCGGACATATCGACGGCCGTTTTGTCGGCGCGCGCGGCCATCAGAGCGGCTTCGTTGACGAGGTTAGCAAGGTCCGCGCCCGAAAAGCCCGGCGTGCCGCGCGCGATGACTTTGGGATCGACGTCCGCCGCAAGCGGAATCTTGCGCATATGGACTTTCAGGATTTTTTCGCGGCCCAGAATGTCGGGATTAGGAACGAAGACCTGCCGGTCAAAACGGCCCGGGCGCAGCAACGCAGGGTCCAACACGTCCGGTCGGTTAGTTGCAGCGATTAAAATGACGCCTTCGTTAGCCTCGAATCCGTCCATTTCGACGAGCAACTGATTGAGGGTTTGCTCGCGTTCGTCGTTACCGCCGCCGAGTCCCGCGCCGCGATGGCGGCCGACGGCGTCGATTTCGTCGATGAAGATGATGCAAGGGGCGCTGCGTTTGCCCTGCTCGAACATATCGCGCACGCGGCTTGCGCCGACGCCGACGAACATCTCGACGAAATCCGAGCCAGAGATCGTAAAGAACGGCACATCGGCCTCGCCCGCGACGGCGCGCGCGGTAAGAGTCTTACCGGTGCCCGGAGGGCCGACGAGAAGAACGCCTTTCGGAATTTTTCCGCCGAGTTTCTGGAACTTCTGCGGGTCTTTAAGGAAATCGACGACTTCCTGCAACTCCTGCTTGGCTTCGTCGATGCCCGCGACATCGGCGAAGGTAACCTTATCCGTTTTTTCGTTGAGCATGCGCGCGCGGCTACGGCCGAATCCCATGGCGCGGCCGCTACCGGCCTGCATCTGGCGCATAAAGAAAATCCACACGCCGACCATCAGGAGGACGGGGCCCCAGTTGAGCATAAAGCCCCAGAAGGACGGCGCATCGGCGTTTTCGTCCTTCACGGTAATCTTGACGTTTTTGGCCAGAAGCTTTTCCGTAACCGCCGCGTCATTCGGCACGAAGGTCTCGAAAGCGACATTGCCCTCGGCCAAGTGTCCGGTAACGGACGGCCCCTTGATCGTCACGTCGGCGATCTTGCCTTCGTTGGCCATTTTCATAAAGTCGCTGAACGGCATGGGCGCGGGAGCCGAGGCGTTCGTCGCCGTCTGGAACGTATTGAACAGAAGAGCGAGCAGCATCCCGATGACGAGAAGGAACGCGAGGTTTTTGCCGAAGTTGTTGTTCACGAAAAATATCCCCTTTAACAGCGATCTATCATTCTGAAAGAAAGAGTTAACGATATGGTAAAGAATATAAAAAATTCAATCCGGCAAAGTTGCGATAGCTTTATGTCTTTTTTGTATATTTTTATAACCCATTGAAAGGCTTAAAACAAAGCGCGTCTCCTGCCCTATGCAATCGGATTAACCCGACATTAATTCGCATTCTTTAGCCTCGCCCCATATTTTCGGGAAAAGGGGAGAGCCATGCCCAAAAACCTATTTGCAACGGCAGCCCTTTGCGGACTGGCTGTTTTTCTGCATGCTCCTAGCTCTGCCGCGACAACTTTTTGCGATCCTGCTGCGAGCGGATCGTCGTGCAAAACCCAAGCCTGCCAGACCCTCGGCGCGTCGCATGTCGATGCGGACAAAACCGATTTGTTGTTTTGTCTTTCCGACACGGCAAACAACAAAGACTGCTCGAGCGGCAAATGCAAGTGGATGCCCGCAAGCGCGACCGGCGACGACAGTTTTTCGACAG
>CAYUPD010000011.1:0-8791 GCA_964446645.1 uncultured Rhodospirillaceae bacterium | reverse complement strand
GTTCATGGGTCGACGTGACGTCACAGCGGCAATACAGCGCGCTCTACGGGCAAAGCGGCAGCGGCAATCCCAACGGATTTTCAAGCTGCGTCGGAACCTGCTACCCGCCGACGTCGAATTACACCAACGACGCGGGCCACGCGATCAAGGTCGAAATCACCAATTCGGCAGCAGGGCCTTGGCTTACGGTTGTGTTTTTCACAATAAACGATGCGCTTTTCGGCCAGGATTCCGACATATCAGCGACGACAAGCGTATCGACGTTCATTGTGCCGCCCGGCGCGCGCTACGGCGCGGCGGGAACAAAGCTCGTGAAGTGGAGAGAATTCCGTTAAGGCCCAATTCCGGCAAGAGGAGGTTTTTGTGCTTACCGACATCCTAAAAACGGCCGTTGTGGCAAGCATCGCGCTGCTCGCCCCCTTTTCGGCGCAAGCCGCCTGCGATCCGGCGACGAGTTCTGTGGCCTGTCTTGGATCGGCTTGCGATGCGTTCGGAAAATCGCAAATAGATTCGGACAAGCAAAATCTGATTATCTGCCTGCCCACGGCATCCAATAAAACGGACTGCTCGTCCGCCGCCTGCCAATGGAAAGCCATGAACGGCGCCGGAACCGAGAAAAGCGGGGGCACCTGCAATCCTTCGTCCGGCGCATCGGCGTGCGTCGGCCTGCCGTGCGATACGCTGGGAAGCACGCAGATGGACACGGACAAAAAAACCATCGTGGCCTGTTTGTCGAAAACGGCGAATAACGCGAACTGCGCCTCAGGAGCCTGCCGGTGGAAGCCTATGGGCGGCGACAGTTGGTCTTTCGATAAAGCGACCTGGCACAACGTAACGGCGTCGAGAGGCGGCGAATACGGATCGTTTCCGTCGACGACTTTTACAAACTCTTACGATCATCCGATAGCCGTCGCCATATCGAGCACATCGGCGGGAAGTTCTTCGTCCGGCTTCACTTTCTACGTCAACGGCGCGGTCGTACATAGCCATTATCACGGATCGATCGGCGAAACGTTCGGGATGATCGTCGTCCCCGCGGGCGCAACCTACAAGGCAAGCGGCACGATGCTCTGGCAGTGGTGGGAACTCTATTAGGGGCTAATACAAACCGCCCGTTCCCGTCGTCGAAGGAGGAGGCGCAGCCGGGTTTTCGGGCTCCGGCGCAATTCCCGTTTCCGGCGAAGCTTCGGAAGGAGTCTCCGTTTCCTCTTCGGCGGGAGAAACGAGCCCCAAATCCTCCCGGCCAAGAACGGGCCGGGTTTCGCCTTCCTGCGGCTCGGTTCCGGGAATGAAGGATTCCCAGATCGCTTCTTTATCGCTCGGCGGCGCAAGCTCTTCGGTATGAGGATTGACGCGCACCATGCGCAAGCCCGGAGGCATGCGGAAGGGGATGGGCGTCATGTCCTTGATCGCCTCGGTGATAAAGGCCTTAAAGATCGGCACGGCGACGCTCGCGCCGGTTTCGCGCGAGCCGAGCTGAACGGGGTTGTCGAAACCGACATACACGCCGCACACGAGGTCGGGCGTAACGCCGATAAACCACGCATCCTTGTTGTCGTTGGTTGTGCCCGTCTTGCCCGCGAGCGGGAAATCGATATCGCGCAAGCGTCCCGAGGCCGTTCCGCGCTGCACGACGCCCTGAAGGATACTGAGCATCTGATACGCGGTGCGCGCATCTTCGACTTGTTCGCGCATATCCGGAAAATCGGGAGCGGGCGACTGGGCCGACCACGTATCGGAACGACAGCCTTTGCACTCACGGTTATCGGCGCGCCAGATGGTTTTGCCGTCACGGTCTTGGACACGGTCGATAAGGGTCGGCGTAATCTTCTTGCCGCCGTTGACGATCATGCCGTAGGCCGTCACGAGTTTTAGGGGTGTCGTTTCCTTCGCGCCGAGAGAGAACGATAAAAGCTCGGGCATTTCGTCGACGATTCCGAACTTTTTGGCATAGTCGGCCACCGTGGCCATGCCGATTTCGTTGGCGAGGCGCACCGTGACGACGTTCAGCGACTTTTCGATGCCGAGGCGCAGGGGGATAGGCCCGCCGAAAGATTCTTCGTCATAGTTTTCGGGCTTCCACATTGGCAATCCCGGCCCCTGCTCGTACTCGGCCGGCTCGTCGAGGATCAAGCTTGCCGGAGTAAAGCCTTTGTCGAGCGCAGCCATATAGACGAACGGCTTGAAGGCGGAGCCAGGCTGGCGCATGGCTTGCGTGGCGCGATTGAATTGGCTGATCTTGGTGCTGAACCCGCCGTTCATCGCGAAGACGCGGCCCGTGTGAGGATCGAGCGCGACGATGGCGCCCTGAACGACCGGGACCTGCCGCAACGTATAGGTGCTTTCGGGATAGGGCTTGCCCTCGGCGTCTTGCTTGACAGGCTCGACCATAACGATGTCGCCGACCTTCAAAACGTCGCCGGGACGACTGATCGCCGGGCCGAATTTGTTGTTGGCGAGCTCCTTGCGCGCCCAGCTCATCTCGGACCACGGAATGCGCCCACGCGCGTTGTCGTGGAAGGCGATCTGGGCTTCGGTATTTCTGAGGCTGAAAACGATCGCCATCTGCCAGTCTTCGGCGCCTGCGGGAACGGCGACCTTTTTGATCCGGTTCTGCCAGTCGTCGAAATCGGCAAAGTGAGCGACGGGCCCGCGCCAGCCACGTTCGCGCCGGTCGAACGAAATCAAGCCGTCGCGCAAAGCTTTGGTCGCCAAGTTTTGCAGCTTGGGCTCGAGGCTCGTCTTGACGGCAAGGCCCCCTTCCAAAACCTGCTCTTCGCCGAACCGGTCAACCAATTCGCGGCGGACTTCCTCGGAAAAATAGTCGGCTGTGACGCTTTGCCCCGGCGCGCGCATGCGTGTCGCGAGGATTTCCTCTTCGGCCTTATCGCCCTCTTCGCGCGACAAGCGCCCGTCGTCCACCATGCGGCCAATGACCCAGTTACGGCGCGCGACAGCGGCGTTGTAATCGCGCGTCGGGTTGTAATTGTTGGGAGCTTTGGGCAAAGCGGCGAGATAAGCGGCCTCGGCGACGGTCAGTTCGTCCAAGGACTTGCTGAAATAGTTGAGCGCGGCGGCGGCGATACCATAGGAGCGATTGCCCAAGAAAATCTGATTGAGGTAAATTTCGAGAATGCGGTCTTTGCCGAGAGCTTTTTCGAGGCGGCGCGCGATGATGATCTCGCGGATTTTGCGGGAAATGGAAACCTCGTTGGAGAGCAGCATGTTTTTGGCGACCTGCTGCGTAATCGTGGACGCCCCCATCGGATGCCGGTCGCGGCCGAGATTTTGCAAATTGATAAGCGCGGCGCGGACGATGCCTATATAATCGACGCCGTCGTGCTTGTAGAAATCGGAATCCTCGGCGGATAGAAAAGCGTCGATGACGCGCTGAGGAATGGTCTTGATGGGAGCGAAAAGGCGCTGCTCGGAAGCGACGACGGCCATCATGCGCCCGTCGTCGGCATAGATGCGGCTTAAGGTGGGGGGCTGATAGCTTTTAAGGTAGCCGTATTCGGGTAAGTCCTTGCTGTAATGAGAAAAAGCCGCCATAAGAATGACGGACGCCACGCCCGCACCGAGCAGCATCAAGGACAAAAGAGAGGAAAACAGCCGCATGAGAAGGAGAATCCAAGCCGAAGGTTCTCTCTTCTAGCGCGGATTGAAGCTAGGGAAAAGGGTTTCTACTCTTTTATTTCATAAGGCCATTTTGGATTCATTGACGTCGGGGAGATCGTTTTCGATCAAAAAGACATCCGGCGCTTTTGCATTTTTCTTGAGCCACGTGCGGGCTTCCGCAAAACTTTGGAATTTATGGAGTTCTTTGTCTTTTGCCTGAGAGCGAAATCCCTCGGCAAAAGTCGGGATTTTATCGGGCCCGATGACGAGGACGACATCGGCCGCCGAGGCCGCCTTAACGCCCAAACTGCGGTGAATTTCGTCGTTTTTATCGCCAAGTTCTATAATGCCCGGCGTTATAAGAATGCGCCGCGCCTTCTTCTCGGCTCCGACGGCCGCCAAAAGATCGAGCGCCGCCAAAAACCCCTGCGGGTTCGAATTATAAGCGTCGTCGATATAAGTCGTGCCGTCGGCCAAAGACTTGACTTCGAGCCTATGCTGAATTTGCGGAACGGTACGAAGAGCGGCAACGGCGCGTTCGGGATCGACGCCGTTCGCAACCGCCGCCAAAAAGGCCAGAGCGACGTTACCGGCATGAATAGCGCCATGAAGAGGAGCAAAAAGCTCGAAATCCTTCCCCTGCCATTTAACGAACACAGTCAACCCCGAAAGTGATTGCTTTACTTCTCCAATCGTCAAGTCGGCATCGGAAAACTGGCCGCAGATAAGAAAGCGATTGCGATTTTTCTCGACAAAGGCGCGCGCATAATCTTGGGCTAACACGTTTTCCTGTATGACGATTTTTCCGTCGCCGCCCGCAATGACGGCCTCGGCGAGTTCGAACTTGGCGCGAGCGACGTTATCGAGCGTTTTGAAGCGCTCATAATGAGCTTCGCCCAAAGCCGTTATAAGCCCCGCGCAGGGAGGAGTCAGGCGGCACAACTTCTCGATCGAGCCGCGCCCGTAAGCGCCCATTTCGACCAAGAAATAACGAATATCGGGAGTCAAACTTTCCCGAATGACGCGCGAAATCCCCATTAGCGTATTGACGCTACCGGGCGTAAAAAGCGTCGGCGCGTTCATTTCGAAAATATGCCCGAGAATATGTTTGACCGACGTTTTTCCGAACGACCCAGTTATGCCGATGATCTTGGGTTTTGTCTGCGCCAAAATGGCCGAGGCCTCGCCGAGAATTTTCTTTTGTATGCGCTTTTCGAAGGGCGTCAAAAGAACGTTGGAGAGAGCCAACGATAAAGGAACGAACTGAACCGCAAAAATCCACGGCCAGACGCTCCCCGCCTCAAAAGCCGCCAGCGCAACCGCAAGATTAAGGGCAAACGCCACGCCGAAAACCCGCGAGGCGCGCGCGGTCATCGCAAGTTTTTTCTTGGCGGTTTTTCGCGGATCGTTCTCGAAAACGGAAGCGCCGGCAAAAACAGCGGCGGCGACGAACATATCCGCGAGCAGTGAAGACGGAATAAACGCCAAAAGAAGAAGCGCCGCCGATACGCGTTTATCGACTGCATGCGTCCTCAACATCCACCGGAAGAACCGGGCGGGAGCATATTCTTCCTGCTGGAAGATGTGCAGATACTGCAACAAGCGCCGCCGCATAAAAAAGGCGTATGCCGCCACAAGAACGAAGAAGGCTAAAAGGTTCATTTTTGCTTTTCCATAAAATCGGCCACCCGTTTGATGGCGACGTGCCTTCCTTCGCCAAGAAGCGAATAATGATCGTGCCCCGGCAAAATTGTTAGAACCGCGCCGGGAATAAGCCCCGCCAATCGTTCGCCGATTTCAGGTGGCGTTTCGTCATCGTTTTCGCCGTATATAAGCTGCACCGGGCATTTTATTTTTTTGGCTTCGGCGGACAGATTTTCGGAAATAATCCTCAAAAAGAGAGGGCGCAAAAGACCGGCTGTTCTGTAGTCGGCGCTTCCGAATTTTGTGCGCAGCACGTCGACGTCGAGGCCCAAAAGAGGCGCGAGATGCTTGAGAGTCTTAAAAGCATAAACGCGGCACTTCATTTTCAGTTTTTTTATCAGGCTCCGATGGCGCGGCAAGCCTGCCGACCCGATAAGGAACAAGCCGTCGACAAGCTCAGGCCGTCGCGCGGCAATCTGGATACCGACGCGCCCGCCGAAAGAATGCCCGACATAGATTATTTTTTTAACGCTCCTGCATGGCTCGACAACCTTGGCCAAAGCGTCGGCATAATCGGCAGTTTCCCAATTTTGAGGGGGCATCGGCGACAAACCAAATCCGGGAAAATCGACAAGCAAATGCGCGGCGCGGGCCGAAAGAGCCTCGGCAAAAGGCCTGAACATGCTTCTGTTTTGCCCCCACCCATGTCCCCAGACGACAAGGCACGACGCCTCTTCAAGAGGAAGACCCGCCATCTCAAAAGCAATGTTTACCGTTTCGGTCAATTTATTCTGCGTCGTTAGAGTCATTCGGATTCCGGGGAGTCGACATAGCCGTACCAAGCCGCCCTAGGAGCATCGGACATCTTTAGCATGTGGGAGTACAACACATACATCTGATCGCCATAATCGAAATGCCAGTATTCGAAGGGACAATTTATAAACCCTTCTTCCGCCATTGCCCAGTGCAATAGACGGCGATAAATCAACCGCGGATCGTCTTCGGATATCTCGCCCGCGAGGACTTTACGTTCCAGAACGTCGCTTTGCGGAATGCGGCCTTTTTCGTCAAACCCGGCGCTTATGTCTGGAAAAGCGCCAGTTTTGAGGCTTCTCATCCCCACATCGACCGCGCCGCCGGAGGTATGAATGGGCCACGTCGTCGAATCCGAACGGTCAAATCCGGTAGGATCGGAAACGAGTTTAAGCGTAGCTTTCTTTCGTTCTTCTTCCGAAAACAAAGGCATCTGTCGCGCCGTTTGGCGGCTATAATAATTCCAAAATGACGCCTGACCTTCGATCGACCGGTATCCGTCCCAAACAAAAATTTCCATATCCCAAGGACGCAAGAAGCCGTTAACGCGCCCTAACTTCTCCGCAACTGTTTTACGCCCCCAAACATCCTTAGCGGCTCCGGAGATTTTTTCTTTGTAAGGGTCGTCGCCGCAGATCGAGCGCGCTTCGTAAGAGTCGCAGGCAATTCCGCAATCCGAGAATTTTACTAAAGGTTCGGCGGCACGAGGATCCCGAAGATCGACGGGAACGTTTTTATAACCTCCCGCATCCGAGGTCTCGTCAAGGATGGAAATCTTATACTCGACACCGGACGGCATTGACTCCTCTCCCTTAGTACTCCTATTCTTCTATCGCCTGATTAACTGCGGACATAGAATAATGGTCGGAAATAAACTGAAAATCCTCGTCCTCTTCGGCGGCCGTTCTCCCGAACACGACGTCAGCATTATCACAGGGTTACAAACTTTAAAAGCGCTCGATCCCGAACGTTACGAGCCTATCCCTCTTTACATCGCGCCCGACGGAACGTGGCTTACGGGCAACGCCTTGCTGGAGCGCGAGCTTTATATCCCGAGCAAAGATTCTTTAAAAAACCTGATTCCGGTAACGCTTGACCTGACGCCGAGAAAAACACCGGCGCTCATCCGGCTTTCTCCTTCTTTCTGGCAAAGAAATAAGCCGATTGAATTTGACGTTGCGCTTATCGCTTTTCATGGACTGATCGGCGAGGACGGAGGCATCCAAGGCCTTTTCGAAGTTGCGAATGTGCCTTACGCCGGGATGAGGCCGCTGGCTTCCACCGTTTTGATGGACAAAGAAGCTACCAAAAAGATGCTGGAAGGAACGGACGTTCCCCAACTGCCTTTCTGGGAAATCAAACGGCCCGCGCAAGGACTTTTACTGACCGTCAAGGAATTGGAAGGCATGCTGAAGGGCGTCGTTTTCCCGTGTTGCCTCAAGCCCGCGCATTTGGGAAGCAGCATCGGCGTTGCGGAAGTGAATAATTTTCAGGAAGTGTCGGACGTGCTCGCGACAAGCATTTTCCGTTACGACGATACGGCGCTTCTCGAACCGTTTGTCCAAAATCTGGTCGAATATAACGTCTCGGTTCGCCGTAAAAGCGGCAAGGTTCTTACTTCGGCTATCGAACGCCCCAAAAGGGTGTCCGATTTGCTCGACTTCAAGACAAAATACCAATCCGGAGGCAAGACCGGAGGCGGAACCAAAGGCGACGGCCCGAAAATGGGCGGCTCGAAGTCGGAACCGATCAGCCAAGGCATGCTCTCGCTGACGCGCGAAATAAATCCGGATATTCCGCCCGAATTTGAAAACAATATTCGCGCATGGGCTAAAGAGATATTTGTCCGCGTTAACGGAAGCGGCGCGCCGCGCCTTGATTTTCTGTGCGACGGGAAAACGGGGGAGGTTTGGTTTAACGAAGCCAATCCGACGCCGGGGTCTTACGGCTACTTTCTGTGGGAAGCGGCGAAAGACAAACCCACCCTGTTCACGGAACTTCTTGACGATCTTATCGAAGAAGCGCTTGCGCTGCACGCGCGGGCTCAAATTCCGCACGACCCGACACCCGAAGGCGCGCGTTTATTTCCGCGTCGTTAGCCGAAGGGGAAAGAGTCGTCGCGAGCCGATAGCGGCGAGCAAGAGGCGGTTTGTCCGGACTGCGCGTAGATTGAAAGCTCTTCGCGAAGAGGGGCCATCCAATCCGGTTCGATTGAGTGTCTATCTTCAAGCTGCATTACGATATTTTTGTCGTCTATAAAATCTTCCAGATTCCAGACGTACGGCGCCTTAGGGACAGGGATTTCAATCGTCGCTCTTTGCCCCTCGGCCAGATTTTCCACTTGTCTTTTGATATACTTGTGCAGCGACTTGTGCTTTTTTTTGCCTATCATGCAAAGATTGTCGTAGGCGTGCGTACCGCCAAGACTTATGGGAACAATATGGTGGATTTCGTATTTAGATAATTTTTTGACGTTTATGCCGAGTTTCTTGGCAACGAACAGCCTGAAGGCCCATCGTTGTTCCTCGGTAAATTTTTTGCGTTCTTCCTCTATCCTGTCCAGCGTTAACCGGCAAACAGCTACTTCGACAATTTCGTAATTCATAAGAACCTTAAGGACTTTCCTTCAAAATCGATAAAAAATGCCTCACTCGAAAAATATGGTGCCCAGGAGAAGACTCGAACTTCCATGACCTTGCGGCCGCTAGCACCTGAA
>CAYUPD010000010.1:0-16608 GCA_964446645.1 uncultured Rhodospirillaceae bacterium | reverse complement strand
GCGTGGATGGAAAAGTAGGTTTCAACGAAACTCCCGTCGGGCGTTTACCGAAGGCCGAAGACCTCGACACGGCGGGCCTTTGCATAGAGCCAAAAGCCCTTCAAGAGCTTCTCGACCCCAAAACAGCCGAAAGATGTGCGGATATAAAGTATATCAAGCATTACTTCGAAAGTTTGGCCCCCAAGCTGCCGGAAAGATTGGCGCGCCAATTCGATCTGTTTTGCAAGCACTGCAGCGCAGTTTAACCTTTTTCGTTTGACGTCCGGCCCCTCGCCTGTATTTTGTCGGTACATGACGCCATCGTCCCTCAAAACCCGCCTAAGGCAAGCATCCGGCTGGAAAAGGCTTTTTGCCGCTTTTGCTTTTGGAAGCGTCATGGTTTTGTCGATGCCTCCCTTCGATATTTTTCCGTCTGTGTGGGTGTGCCTGCCCGCGCTTATTTTTCTTCTGCAAGGCACGCAGAATTACAAGCAGGCGTTTTTCACCGGATGGGCTTTTGCCTTCGGATATTTTGTTTTTGGGCTTTACTGGATCGCCTCGGCCATGTTCGTAGACATAGGCCGTTTTTGGTGGGCAATCCCGTTTTCCGTTGCAGGATTGCCCGCATTTTTTGCCGTATATTACGGTCTTGCCGCCGCGATAGCGCGAAAAACAGGCCTGACCGGCCTTCGCGGCGCCGTCAACTTTGGTTTGCTGTGGTTTCTGGCCGAAGTCGCGCGCGGAACGCTATTCACGGGCTTTCCTTGGATATTGCTCGGCTACGCATGGTCGGGCGTCTTGCCTGTTTTACAGATTACGAGCCTCGTCGGCATCTACGGCTTAACGTTGATGACGATTGTTGCCGCCTGCACG
The DNA here is from genome assembly GCA_964446645.1 of uncultured Rhodospirillaceae bacterium. GTDB lineage: Bacteria > Pseudomonadota > Alphaproteobacteria > UBA9219 > UBA9219 > CAIXLI01. Next base: position 15,756 of record CAYUPD010000010.1, on the reverse strand, counting down.
TTTGCCGTTAGCGGCTCCTCGATTAAAACAGGACGCCTCGTCTTTTTAGGAAGCCTCGTCTTTTTTGCCGCGATAGCAGGTTGGGGGGAATACCGGCTACAAACGACAAACCCCGGAACGGAATCCGGCGTTCGCGTGCGCTTGGTTCAGCCGAACGTCGATCAGAAAACGAAGTGGGCGCCGAGCGAACGCGAGCGGCATTTTCAGGATCTGATTTCGCTTTCGTCGGTCGAAGGAGAAAAACCGGTCACGCATATTTTCTGGCCCGAGACGGCCGCGACCTATTACCTCGGCGAAGATGCAATCCGCCGCAAAGAAATCGCGGCGAACATTCCGTCGGCAGCGGCAGTTATAACGGGCGTTATCCGGCGCGATTTGGACAAAGAAGGAAACACGCATTTTTATAATTCGCTCGTCGCGCTCGACGGCTTGGGCCGCCTTGTCGCAGGATACGATAAAGTGCATCTGGTGCCGTTCGGCGAATTCATGCCGCTGCGCCGGTATATTCCGATTCAGGCGCTCGCGACGAGCGGAGCGGATTTTACGCCGGGAGCGCACATCAGAACTTTGCGCGTACTAGGGCTTCCCCTCTTCAGTCCCCTTATATGCTACGAAGTTATTTTTCCGGGGAAAGTTGTCGACGAACGCGACCGTCCGGATTTCATGGTCAATCTGACGAACGACGGATGGTACGGACAAACGACGGGGCCTTATCAGCATTTTGCGATTGCGCGTGTCCGTTCGATCGAAGAAGGGCTGCCTCTTTTACGCATAGCCAATACAGGCATTTCAGGCGTCATTGACGCCTTAGGACGCGTCGAAGAAAGGTTAGGGATTAACAAACAAGGGGTTATCGACAGCGAACTTCCGAAGCCTCTTTCGCCGACCTTTTATGCGGAGAAGAAAGAAACGTTTGTTTGGATTGCCTTTTTTCTGCTCTTGGTCATTAACGCAAAAGGGCTTAAAAAATTACGCGAAATAAAATTATAAGATTTTTCAACGAGGTCTACTTGATTTGACGAGTCAAATACTTTACGAACGATTGCTGCAAATGGAGAGACAGCCTGTTTTCAGGTAGGTTTTCTCGTAAGTGAATTTTCATACGTGGATATTCAAATATGGCTAGTATCGATAAGAAGAAAGCAAAAAAAGCGCAACTCCGTTCCGAAAATCCAGATCCCATCGATATACACGTTGGGTCGCGTTTGCGCATGCGCCGGAATCTGATTGGATTAAGCCAAGAGCAGTTGGGAAAGTCTCTTGGCCTGACGTTTCAGCAGATTCAGAAATACGAGCGCGGCATCAACCGCATGGGGTCGAGCCGTTTGTTTCAAATTGCGAAAAAGCTGTCCGTTCCGGTCGCGTATTTTTTCGAAGAAATACCGGCCTCTTTTGCCGCAGCGGCGCAACCCGGATTTGCGGACACCGAGCAAGCGGCGCTGGAAGACGCGCCGGGCAAGCAGAGCGACTATGACATTCTGCGCCGTCGCGAAACGTTGGAACTGATCCGGGCCTATTACCGCATTCAGGACGACAAGCGGCGCCGGAAAGTCTACGAGCTTATCCGCTCGATGGCGGACGAAGAATAGCCCTTTTCTATCCCGCAGATGAACCGGGCACATAAGGATACGGGTCGGGGGACGGAGTCGGAAAGCTTCGCGCTTTGGAGTTCCGCGCCGTTTGGGCATACGCCGTCTTCTGAAGCTTCCCCGTTTCCCCGGACGAAACTGTTTTCGGAAAATTGTTCAAGGAGTTTTTTCTGAGTCTGTCGTAGGAACGACGCGCGCCAATTCCCGCGTTCTTCGCAAGCTCGGAGTGCGCTACCGGCGTGAACTCGGCCTGAGCAGCCTCTTCGATAAGAGCCTGCGGGTGCATATCGCGCAAGCTTCTGGCAACCTGCCGCAGTCCAAGGCGCACGTCCGGCGAAAACTTTTCATCCGTCACATAAGCCATGAGTTGATGCTCGAACGCGCGCACAGGCGGCGGCAAAGACGACAGGCTGGTCATCGTTGAAATTTCGCGGGCAAAAGGCCCGGTCTGATCCTGCGGTGTAAGAACCATGTCGCGGGCTACGAAATAGTTTTTGAGAATATCGGGCAGAATATAAAGCTTCATTCTCACGAGCTTCAGGATTTGGTCGTCGGCTTCCGTAAGAGAATGCTTTGCGAGAAGGGTGTTGAGGAGCCGCTCGGGTATTTCAAACATGCCCGTATGGACGCCTCTATAGGGGCGGCGGTCGTCCTTGATCGTGTGATAGCGATAATTGAGGGGCCGGCCAGAGACGACGATTCCCTCTTTAGCCGTCATAAGATCGATTGAGGGAAGGTCTTGTTCGGGAGAAAGGAAAAAGAGGCGTTCGAATCCGTCCGAAGAATCGAAAACGACGTAAGACTCCATCGCCTCAACGCGCGCGGGCGGAGGGATAGGCTGGGGAGAGATTGTCACGACGATTTCGACGGCCTGAGCATAGAGCGAAGCGACAAGGGGGTAAACGGCGTCGGCAATACGGTTGCAAAGGCGTTGCGCCTCAGCCTCCTGCCCCTCGAGCATGGGCCAATGAATAAGGAGATCGCGGAAAATGCGTCCCGCGCCGGTGCGGAAAATGATGGTTCCTGCGGCGCGGCGCGTCAGCAAAGAGACATAAGAAGCCGCGTCGTCGCCGAGACGCGTTTCGCGGGGAGCTAAATTCATTTCTCTGATCGGAGAATTCAGGGCCATCGGCAAAAATCCTCTTTATCCATTGAGATGGGAACAAAACAAAAAAATTCAATGCCGCGAAAAGCCGCGGATTTACGCCAACAACGGCCCCAAATCCCGCCCGGCAAGAACATGGACGTGATAATGGGGAACTTCCTGATGAGAATCCGGCCCCGCGTTTGTAATAAGCCGGTATCCTTTTGCGTCTATTTTAGCGGTGGCAATGACCCTGCCTAAGGCGCGCTCAAACCCGGAGATTTCGGCATCAGAAGCGTTTGAGGCAAAGTCGCCGTAGGTAGCGTAAGGCCCCTTGGGAATGATGAGGATATGGACGGGAGCCTTTGGATTGATGTCGTTGAACGCGAGCGCGAACTCGTCTTCGTAAACCTTTTTGCAGGGAATCTCGCCGCGAACGATTTTTGCGAAAATATTGTTGGAATCGTAAGTCATAAAGCCCCCCTCCGCGTTCTGTCCCCAAAGGTTACAAAACATCGCAAAGATGCACAAGGGATCAGAAAGGCGCAAAAAAAGCGGAAGAGACAAGCTCTCCCGCTTTTTCCTTATGATCCGGTCTCTTAGCGCGAATAGAATTCGATGACGAGGTTCGGCTCCATCTGCACGGGGTACGGAACGTCGCTCAAAGCCGGAGCGCGAACGAAAGTTCCCTTCATTTCCTTGTGATCGACGGTGATGTAGTCGGGAACGTCGCGTTCGGCTAAAGCAACGGCGGTCAAAACGGTGGCCATCTGCTTGGCTTTGCTGCGCAGTTCGATCGTATCGCCTTCCTTGACCTGATAGGAGGCGATGTTGACTTTCTTGCCGTTGACCAAGACGTGGCCGTGGCTCACGAGCTGGCGGGCCGCGAAAATGGTAGCGGTGAATTTCATGCGGTAAACGACGGCATCGAGACGGCGTTCGAGCAATTGGATAAGGATTTCTGCGTTGTTACCCTTGCGGCGCATGGCTTCCTGATAATAGCGGCGGAACTGGCGTTCGCCGATGCTGCCGTAATAGCCGCGGAGCTTTTGCTTGGCGTGCAACTGAACGCCGTAGTCGGAAAGCTTCGTGCGCATCTGGCCGTGCTGGCCGGGGCGATAGTCGCGCTTATTGAGGGGGCTCTTGGGACGGCCCCAAAGGTTGGCGCCGAGGCGGCGGTCGATTTTATGCTTGGATTCAAGACGTTTTGTCATTTTTTATCCTTTTATTGTTGTCCCGATAGTTTTCCTTCACCTGCAAGGAAACGGTTAAAGGCCCAAGGGCCTCAAACGCATTCTCGGGAAGAGGCGCCGCTTATAAGCGAAAAACGGGTAAAGTGTCAAATAGTTGCGGTTTTATGGCTTATTTAGGCGAAAAAACGCCGGCCAGCCAGCCCATAACCTCCCCGGCGACCTCGGTCCAGCACCCATCGAGCATGACTCCGTGGGAGACGCCTCTTAAGATTTTGCTCTGGCCTTTCCAGAAATGAGCCTCGTACCTGAACTCGAATTCCGGAACGAGGGGATCGGCATCTCCGCCCAAAGCGAGGGTCGGCGGATAAGCGAGAGGGGTCCTGAAATCGGGCCAGCTTGCCTCGAGAAAGACGCGCGAGGATTCGCGTTGAGGGTGTTCGAACACAGCGCCCATTTTTTTCGCTTTTTCGATATTGCAAAAAAGAGCGTCGGCGATGATGTGCAGATCGGCGTGAGAGGGCCCCAAAGACATAAGAGCGCCGAGTTGCATGGCCAACATAGGCCTGTGGGTCGCGATATACTGCCACGATCCCTGAAGCCCCAGCAAAGACGGGGAAGACAAAAGGACAAGGCCGCTGACCGGTTTGTCGAGCGCATACTTCTGGGCGAGATAGCCGCCCAATGAATGGCCGATGAGGACGGGAGGCCGCTCGAAAAGTTTCGCGCCTGCGTCGATGTCCTCCAGAAAATCGGCGATTCCGAAAGCATCGATGCTCTCGAGTCCTTCGCTTTTGCCGTGGCCGCGTAGAGAGATGGCAGCGCCGCTCCATCCGGCCTCGGCGAAGGCGGGAAGGAAGAAGCGCGTCCAAACCCACGCGCCGCAATACGAGCCGTGAATAAACAAGAGCGGCGGCTTTTTGCCGTCTGCGTTTCCGAAGCGGATGATTTCCATCTAATTTGCCTTTCGGGCAAAAAGGAGAGAACAGGAAGGAAGACCATAGTGTTCCTTTTGCGGGAACAAGGCAAGAGGGGCGCGGAAGCGGATTATCCCTCTTGCGGAGTCTCCTTTTCAGATTCCGAGGCGAGCGTTTCCTCGGCGACTTGGCGGGCGCGAACATAGTCGGTTTTGCCCGAGCCGAGCAGCGGTATCTGGCCGATGCGAACGATCTTTTTGGGAACGAAGAGCTCGGTCAATCCCGCCGCGCGGAATTTTTCGATGAGAGCGCCGGGATTGACGTCGTCGGACTCGGTCAAAAGAACGATCATCTCCCCTTTGCGCTCATGAGGCACGCCGACGGCCACGTGGCGAATGCCGGGCCACGCCGTACAAACGACGGACTCGACGGCGCCCAAGGGGATCATCTCTCCGGCGACTTTGGCGAATCTTTTTGTCCGGCCGAGAATGGTCACATAGCCGTCTTCGTCGATCGAGACCACGTCGCCGGTGTTGTACCAGCCGTCTTTCGGCGGTTGAATGACGCCGGGTTTATCGGCTTTAACGTAACCGAGCATGACGTTAATGCCTTTGACGACGAGTTCGGCGCCGTTCTTGATGCCCTCGACGGGCTGTAATTTGGCGTCGAGGCACGCAAGCACGCGCCCGATGGTTCCGGCGCGGTAGTACATGGGCGAATTGACGGTCACGACGGGCGAAGCTTCCGTGGTTCCATAGCCCTCGAAAAGACGAACGCCGAATTTTTCGGCCCACGCACGCTTAGTTTCCGGCTTGATCTTTTCTGCGCCGCCGATAGCGTAGCGCAGAAAATAGAAATCGTGCGGCGCAGCGTTCTTTTCGTAGTTAGAAAGAAAAGTGTCCGTTCCGAGAAGAACGGTTGAGCGCGTATCGTAAACGAGCTCCGGAATATCGTGATACCGGATGGGGGAGGGGAACAGAAACGCCCGCGTTCCGAGAAAAACGGGCATAAAGAACCCAAGCGTCAACCCGAACGAATGGAACATCGGCAAGCAGGCGAAGATTTTTTCGCGCCCGCTGATGCCGAGGCGCACGGCGGTCTGAAGAGCGTTGGCAATGATGTTCACATGGCTCAACATGACGCCCTTGGGCATGCCTTCGGTACCTGAGGTAAAGAGCATCAAAGACGGACCGTTCGGGTCTTTCGAAAGGCCGAAGGCAGAAATTGCGGCGGGCAAATGAGCCTTGGCAAAGCCGACGAAGCGATCGAAGCGGCTTGCCGACGCAGCCAAGTCCTCAAGATAAACGACCCTGACGTTTTCTTTCTCCAAAGCCGCAACGATGGGCTCAAGATGCAAGCCGCCCACAAAAGCCCGCGAGCTTACGACGGTACGGACTTGGGCCATCTGGCAAGCCTGAACGATGCGCGCGGGGCCGGAGGTAAAATTGATCATCGCGGTCACGCGATCGAGCGCCTGCACGGCAAAGATAGCGGTGGCATTCGGAATACCGTTAGGAAGCATGACGCCGACGACATTTTCCTCTTTTGACGCTGCGCGCCCGACAGAACGCGCAAGCGTAAAGATTTTTGCGGTAAAGGCGTCGTGGGTGATGGGCTTGCGCGCGGTGTCTTCGAGGATGATTTGACATCCGCCGCGAACGGCGCGGGTATCGAGATATTGGCGCAGCATCGTCGTATAAGGAATGCCTTCGATCAGAGCGCGCTCCAACTGGTCGTAAACGGCGGTGCCCGCGACGCGGCGGCGTTTATGGCCTTTAACGTCTTCGGGCAACGCCAGGCGCACGGAAGGAAGAATGCTCAAGGTGATTTTCGGAAAAAGCCTCCGGCGCAAAACGCCTTTGAGCTCCGAAAAGAGGCTGTACTGAGGCCCATCGATGCGGATGGGCAAAACTTCGGCCTCGGCCTTGTCGGCGATCATGCCGGGACTTTCGTAAACCTTCATCAAAGCGCCGGTAATGGTCATGCGGCCTTCGGGGAAGATCATGCAGCGCTGGCCCTGCTTCATCGCATCGACCATTTTCTTGGCGGTCATCGGATTGGCCTGATCGAGCGAAAAATCGTCGCCGATGTGCCAATACGGCTTCAGCCACCAGCACTGGGCGATTTTTGCGGGCAGGGCGAACAGAATGCGTCCGGGCAAATAAGCGGAAAGAATGAGCGCGTCGACGATCGAGACGTGGTTGGCAACAATGAGGACGCGTTTTCCGGCTTTATGAAAATTTTCGAGTCCGCGCACCTCGACCCTGAAACACAAGCTTAAAAGGAAGCGCACAAGGAAGAAGGGGAGGATTTTATGCAGGAAGACGGAGATTTTTTCGCGCATGTTTTGTCTGAGGGCCGGAGGGAAAGGAGTCCCAGTCTGGCTTTTCGCAGCGATTCGATAAAGAGCAAAAAGAGCCGGTTTAATCTTTTTAAGAAGCGGCAATCCCCGTGTTTTTGGCGGCGATTCGGCAGTCCCCGGTATTGGCGAAAGGACAAGACCGCATGGTCAGCTTATCGCAGTATTCGCATAAGGCTTGGCGCGACGGCATGGTGATGTGGTTGCGCTCGATAATAAACCCGCGATCCCTGAGTGTCTGAAAAACGCGTGAGAGGGTTTCGGGCTTGATGCCGAGATAGGCGGCGATAAGAGATTTATCGAAGGGCAGGACGATGTCCATGCCGCCGGGGCCGGTGCTGAAGCGGAGTTGAAGGAGAAACCGCCCGACGCGATGCTCGGCGCCGTAGAGCGTCAGTTGCTCGATATGGTCGCGAAGGCTTTGGCATTGGCGCTCGGAGGCGGCCAGCATATTGGCGGTAAAAACGGCGGATTTGCGGCCTGCCTCGCGCACGGCGGAGGGCACAAGCGTCAGAAGATGAACGGGGGTCAAGGCCTGAAGGTTCATCGAGCTGATATCGACGGGAATGTCCGTCGCGGCCTCGAACAGAAAATCGCCGCGCCGGAAAATCTGCAAAATCGACTCCTGCCCCTCGGCGTTTCCCTTGCTTGCGCCGCACCAGCCCTCGAGCATGACGTAATAATGAGAAAGAGGCTCCCCCTGCGCGAGGAAAATTGTCCCTTTCTGATACTGAACGGTGTGGGCCGAACTGACCAATTCGCGCAAAACATCCGCCTCGACTCCCTGAAAAAGAGGAAGAGAGACAAAATCCTTGCCGAGATTCAGAACGAAAGGTAACGAGTAATTCATCGGCCCCTACGCTTTTGCAGCGCCCGCAAGCGCCCTTGATCTAACTCAAGCACAAATGATGCCGACGCATGCTATAGAGATTCAGATCAAACCTCAAAGCAAAATGCAATATAGCTTTATGCGATATTTCTCAATTAGTTGGTATATAATAAGCCAGCGTTACAACTCTAGGAACAAATGAAAACGTCATCGCGGCATCGCCGCCTCAAAGAGACGCACAAGTCATCCCGAACGAAGAAAAAATTCGCCCCGCCCGAACGCGAAGAAAACTTGCGCGTTGTCGGCGTCCTCGCGCGGCAGGGAAAAGATTGGATTCTTCAATCGACCAACCGGCGCGAACGCGGCGACTACATGCTGCAAGAAAAACCCGAAATCAAATTCGAAGAAGGCCAGATTGCCTTGGCCGAAAAACTTCCGGCGCGGCGGGGTTATGTCCGCCATGCGAAACTGATCGAGATCGTCGGCAATATCGATTCCCCGTCGGCGGTCAGCCTGATCGCCGTCGCCGCGCACGGAATCCCCGGCGGCTTTTCGAAAGAAGCCCTCGCCGAAGCCGCCGACGCGAAGCCCGTAACCCTCGAAGGCCGGACGGATTTGCGTTCCGTTCCGCTTGTCACGATCGACGGCGCGGACGCGCGCGATTTCGACGACGCGGTTTTTGCCGAGAAAGACGGCGACGGCTGGCATCTGATCGTCGCGATTGCGGATGTCGCGCATTACGTCAAGCCCGGCAGCGCGCTGGACAAAGCGGCTTACGAGCGCGGTAATTCGACTTATTTTCCGGATCGCGTCGTGCCGATGCTTCCCGAGGCGCTTAGCAACGACCTCTGTTCGCTGCGGCCCAACGTCGACCGCGCATGCCTTGCGGCGCATCTTTGGATCGACAAAGAAGGCGAGATGACAAAATGGTCGTTTGTGCGCGGCCTGATGAAATCGCATGCGCGCCTGACCTACGAACAAGCCCAAGCGGCGGTCGACGGCCGCCCGGACGAGACGACGCGCCCGCTTGTGGACTCCGTCCTGAAGCCGCTTTACGGAGCTTATGCCTGCCTGCTGGCGGCGAGGGGGCGGCGAGGAACGCTCGAGCTTGACCTGCCCGAACGCAAAGTCGAGATCGAAAACGGCAAAGTCAAATCGATCAAGGTGCGCGACCGCCTCGACAGCCACAAGTTGATCGAAGAATTCATGATCGCGGCCAACGTCGCCGCCGCCGCGCAACTGGAAGGCAAAGGCCGCGCCTGCCTTTACCGCATCCACGACCGGCCCACGGAAATGAAACTGGAAGGATTGAAAGACTTCCTCAACACGCTGGGCATCCGTCTTGTGCCAGGCAAACAGTTGCACCCGAAATTCCTGACGCAAATTCTCGAAAACGCCGCCGGAACGCCTCATGCGCACGTCGTCAACGAGATGATGCTGCGCAGCCAGTCTCAGGCCGTCTACAGCGCCGAGAACATCGGGCATTTTGGCCTCGCCTTGGCCAAATATGCGCATTTCACGTCGCCGATACGGCGCTATGCCGACCTTATCGTGCATCGCGGCATTATCCGCGCCTGCAAGCTCGGCCCCGACGGACTAACGGAGCGCGAAATCGAACGCCTCGACAAAATCGCCGACAGCATTTCCGAAACCGAGCGTCGCTCGGCCTCTGCCGAACGCGACGCGACGGATCGTTTTACGACTTTGTTTTTGGCCGACAGGGTCGGCGCGACCTTTTCGGCGCGGATCAGCGGGATGACGCGGTTTTGTCTTTTCGCAAGATTGGACGAGACGGGCGCGGACGGGATCATCCCCCTCCACACCCTGCCGAGGGATCACTATTTCCACGACGAGAAGCGCCAAACCGTTTTCGGGCGGCGGACGAAGAAAGCCTACCGCCTCGGGCTCCCCGTAACGGTTCAGTTGGCCAATGCCGACCGCCTGACCGGCGGCATGACGCTGACGATCGTCGAAAAAGAAGGATCGCCCGCAAAGCACCCGACCCATACGCAGGCTAAACCCCCCCGTTTTCGCTCCTAAAAACGCCTGTTTTTCCTTAACGAGGCGCGAAGAACTTGCATTTGGGGGCATTCAGGTTCTTTTTCCGCGTAACGGCTTGGATTCAGCGCCACTATGCGTTAGACAAAGGGAGATTCGGGCGATAAATTTGCCTTTCCGCGATTGCCAACATTCAAGGTGATGCACAATGTCGATCCATGACATCAAGATTTCCGGGCTTGGACTCTTTGGCGTCCTTGCCGCGCTTGCGCTGATAACGACGCCCGCCTGCGCCAGAGACACTCTGTCCTGGAACAATAAGGCGGAAACCCTCAGCGAGGCTCCGGCCGCGCAACAAGCATCTGAAGCCCCAATGGCCTTGGCCGCCGAAAACACGGGGCCGGACGCCTTGGCCGGGTTTGGCCCGTCCAGCGGAACGGTTGTCGGAGACCGCGCCTCGTCCCTGCGCAACGAAGTCTCTCGTTTGCGCGCGTCGGTCAATCTCGACACGAACGAATTCACCATCCTGCGCTCGAGCGGCGCGGCAGGCTCGGTTCAGTATCACAGCACCGTCGCCGCCATCACGGCCCGCCTGCAAAACGGCACGACGAAGGGCAACCCGATATTGCTGCGTCAATGGGAAGAAGCCAGCTCCAGCCTTGGCGAAGTGACGACATCCTTAAGCAAGCTTAACTCGCTTCAGGTCGCCATCGACTCGGACGCTTCGGTCGCCTCGTATCTGCTCGGCTCGATTCAAGCGGCGTTCGATCTTTCCGGCGCCGTTGACGAAGACCACGATCAGTTGAAGCTTCTGCGCGACGAGGTCAACCGCTTGGTCGTGCAGCTCGACTATCTGCGCAATCAGACGACGTCGGACATTCAGCGCCAGTCCAACTACCTGATGACCGAACGCGCCAACATTCAGGCGCTTGCTTTTGCCATCAGCCGCGGCGAATTGATCGGCAACAGCATGGCGAACCGCCCCGCCGCATTGCCGCCCGAAACGTTCCCGGCGGCAAATCAGCCCGCGCCACCGCAATCCGCGCCGGTGCCGCCCGTGACGCACAGCGCCCTCGATCAGCCCCCGGCGCCCGCGCCGATGCCGGAAGCGGCCTTCGACGACGCCTCTAAAAACGCGCCCGTGGCCGGTCGTCTTTTGGTTCTGATCCGCTACAACCAGCCGCATGTCGAGTACGAACAGAAGTTGGGCCAAGCCGTCAACGCGATGCTCGACCGCCGCCCGAACGCCGAATTCTCGATTGTCGCGGTAACGCCCGCCAACGGCAATCCCACGGCCTTGGCCGAGCAGCAAAGGCAAGCCATCGCGAACGCCGACGATGTTAAACGCTCGCTCGTGCAACTTGGCCTGTCCCCGGCGCATTTAGCGATGGCGAACATGCAGTCGCCGGACGCCCAGACGCCCGAAGTTCACGTCTACGTTCATTAATACCTGTGGGTCTGTGAAATCCGACAGGTTGTTTGACTTCACTCGCTCTGCGCCTCCTTCGGCTTATGCCGAGCTGCACCGTGTTTTCTCTTGGCTTTTGCCGTTCGGCGAATGCCTCGCTTCTCGCAACCGCTCGTGACCTAAGGCGAGTTGCTTCAAGTAACGGTCGGTATAAGTTTTAAGCTGAAAGGATATCGGCGAGATAGCGGATGGCGTCGTCGAAGTCGTTTGCCGGAAGGCATCTCGGATTTGCAACGTTGAAGCGGGCGGAAAGTTTTCTTTCGAGAGAGATTTCGCTTGTGCCGGACTTGATGGAAATATAAGAAATCATTGCGGAGATTGACGTTCGTTGGTTGGCGTTAAGCGACGACGCGTGTCGGCTTTGACGCAACAGGCTATGTCGGGCGGAAAGCATCGGAGACACGGCCAAAGCGCAATTATCCTCGACGGGAAACGAAGCCGTCCCGGAAGTTTTTCTTACGCCGCTATAAATTTCATTTGCCATAAACGACTCCGAAATACGCCTCTAACCGCAAGAATCATTATGCATAAGAATGCGGCACTTTTCGGGCGCTCACTATATCGACTCACGAACGACTGTAAAGCGTCCTAAATACTTGCAAGACAAGTATTTTATGGTTTAACGGCGTTAACTATAAATTTAGTCCGTTTCCCGAAAGAATTAACAATGAATAGCATCGCGGCAAGCCGAAAGTAATCAAACGCTTGCGGAGTCTTTATTTTAAGAGGTAACAATACAACCACTTTTGGGTCGGCCCCCTTAGAAGGGCCTAACGATTTAAGCTTGGGATACAGGTTCGTTTGCAATGATCACGGCAGCACAACTAAGAGCCGCGCGCGGTTTGTTGGACTGGAGTCGAAGCGACTTGTCCAAAGCCTCGAAGGTGTCCCAAGAAACGATCAAAAATATCGAGCACGGAATCTTCCGCCCGCAGGAAACGACCGAAGAAGCGATCATCAAGGCCTTTGCCGCCCAGAACGTCGAATTCACGGAATGCGACGGCGTCAGAAAGAACCAGAACAAGGTTCATACCTACACGGGCGAGCGCGGCTTTAAGGACTTTCTCGACGACGTGTACGATGCCGCCAAAAAGCAACACGAAGGGATCGACGGCGGCGGAAAATCGATTTGCATGAGTAACGTCGACGATAAATTCTTCATCAAGCATCTCAACGATTATTCGCTCTTCCACGCCAAGCGCATGGTCGAGCTCGGCGACAAGGTCAGGGTCAGGATTCTCGTGAAAGAATCCGCCACAATCAAAATCCCCGGAAAAGATTACAGGGAATACCGCGTTCACTCGAGCGTCGTCGACGGCAACGTTCCTTTCTACGTTTACGGAGACAATTTAGGCATTCTTATTTTCGAGGAAGGCAAAGAGCCGCAGATCGTCGTCGTTTCTTCGGCTTTAGTGGCTAAGGCATATCGAGACCAATTTAATGTTTTATGGAAAAACGCGAAACCGCTGACGGCTTTCGGCGGCTAACGCAATAAGGCTAACGTAATTATGGTTATTAAAAAGCAACCCGAACGCCCCGTGCGCTATACGCTTCGCCTGGCCGCTCCAAGCGATCTTTCGAAAATTTATGACTATGTTCATGACTCCTGCCGTCCCCCGACCGTTTTTCCCCGCGAGGAATGGGCTTTAGGCAAAGCCACCGGAGAAAAGCTTTTTTGGGAACTCGTCGATCCGAAAGGCAACGTCTGCTTGACGGCCGCCGTTTATACTTTCTCCGTGGATGAGCCCATAGGAAAAACGAGAAGCGAGGAAGGCGTCGATGAAGTCACCTCGGTGCCCATCAAGTTCGCCGAAATCGGCACGGTTTGGAGAAAAGAAAAAGCCCCCGTCGGCTTTTGCCTCGAATTGGCTTACAGCGCCTGTATCCTTCAGTCCTATCTGAGAGCCAAAGACCTTGTCATCAGCAAGCTCGTCACGCAGATCGTCGCGGACTCCCCCGCCGGCGCGGGCAAAGGCGGCCTTACGAAAAAACTCTCCTCCCTCAATCAGGGATGGAAGGAATTTCATCCAAGGGAAGAATTCGTCGTCCAATTCCGTGAAACTATTTCGGATCAAAAAAGCCGCGAAGTTAAGTTAACGTCGTTTTCCGCGCCCATCACCTCGTCATTGATCAGCGCTTCGCAATGCCTGCTTGGGCAGGACAAGAAGCCTAAATTTTCCATCGTCCCCGGACAGCGGGATATTTTGCAGGCCCTTGATCGCAGCACCGGAAAAAATGTCGAGATCGATTTGAGAGGCACGGATCTTCTTTGCATCGCCGAAAGAGTTCTCGACCTCAACGATCGCATCCCTCTTAACAGCTTTATCGACGATAAAAATACGGCGCTGTGGGAGGCCAGAGGTTTGATGTACGACGCCATGACTCCTTCAAGGCCCCATGAATCTAAACGCTCTAGGAATAGAGGCGTGTTTCCGCTAGACTGCGGGTCTTCTCACTCCTAGATTTTTCTTTTCTAGCGTCGATGGTTTTCTTTGCTCGCTTCACGATAGCTTTGCTCCTCGCCGTCGTTTGTTCGGCGACGACGGCGCTTGCCAAGTCGCCGCGCATTCAACGCGCCGCGCAAGCTCTGCAGGGCGGAGGCGCTGAAACCGCCGCTTCGCCTCAATCCGTCGAAGTCGCCTTCTCGCCCGGTGGAGGCGCTACCGCTCTCGTCATCAAGGCCATCGCCTCCGCCCAAAAAACAATTTGCGCCGCCGCCTACTCGTTCACCTCGCGCCCTATCGCCAAAGCCCTCATCGAGGCTCATAACGCGGGCGTCGACGTTCGCGTCGTCGTCGATCATAAACAAACCGACTCCTCCAGCCGCTCGGCCGTCGCCTCGCTTGTCGCCGCCGACGTCCCCGTCCGCGCCGATATCGTCCACACCTTGCAGCACAACAAATATTTCGTCATCGACGATAAAACCGTCGAAACCGGCTCTTTTAACTATTCGGCCGCCGCCGAGCACAATAACGCCGAAAACGTCATCGTCCTGTGGAACGGGCCCGAAGTCGCCGCTCTTTATGCCAAAAACTGCCAAAACCTTTGGGACAAAGCCGAACCGTACCAAAAGCCTTAAAAACTTGACCTTCGCGGCTAACCAATTATTAGCTTCCTTGTGAGATTTTGTTGGGCTAGATCGCTTGCAGAACCCGCTCGGACGAGGGGACTGCAAGAAGTACCGGAGCGCCCTTAGCTCAGTTGGATAGAGCAGCTGCCTTCTAAGCAGCAGGTCGGCAGTTCGAATCTGCCAGGGCGCACCATTCAAAAACCGGACGTTGGCTTTTCCTTTTTTATTTTTTATTTTTTGGGAGAATGCCGGTTTTTGGAAACCGTGCGGGTCGCTCTTTTCGCCTTATACACTTCTTGCGCTTCTATACCCTGCCTCAAATGCAGTGCAGCGTACCTCTCGCCACCTTTAGCCCCACGACCTACGCCTTGAGAAGAGCCGCGGGTCTCGCAGAGAAACCTCAAGGCATGGCGTGGGAAAACATGTACCAAGCGGCTGGCCGCGCGGGCCGGCACACCGGACGTCTCTTAAGTTCTTCGTCAGGTCATCGGATATCCAGCCTTTTCTCCCGTTCCACGCCCCAAACCGCCCCACCACAGGGCAGATTGAGGCTCCCTTATACTCCGAATGATCTCCACTGTCAACGAAAAATCACATTTGGTTAATGAAGTTTCTTTTATCTGCAATTTCAAGGGGATGGGAGAAATCTTAATAAATTTTGGGAGAAAATGGCTACACCTTATATATAGGGCATGCTCTGGAGGCTTTTTTTGGGGGGGGATATAATTATATACTCAACAAACCAAGTCACTAAATCATAGTTATGCCCAAAACTTTGCAACAAGCACACACAGGATGGCCAATAACGTCAACGCTATTAAATTCAGCGTTCCTTGAATGCCTTTTAATTCTTGATTATCGCTCATTCTTTCTAGCCTTCTTTCCAAACTTTAGTTTTGATTTTACGATCTTTTTTAGCCCCACCTCAAACACGGCTTTGGATTCATCGCTTTCGGAGGCACGGGCAGATTCAACAAACCTCTCTGACTGACAGAATACTGTTTAGAGATCGTTTTTTCATTTTATTTTCCCATTTGTATTATCTGAAGCATTGTGATACTATCCGCCATACTAAGGAGAATCACTATGACAGAACCAGACAAAAAATACATAGACATGCTTCGCTCTATTGAGGAGAAGGCGTACAATCGCGGTGTCAACGATGGCATTGAACGCGCAAAAAAAGCCATCGATGATTTGTTTCTTGGCACATTAACGTTAGAAAATCTTCTACTACCTAGCGACGAAACCG
>CAYUPD010000009.1:3847-18250 GCA_964446645.1 uncultured Rhodospirillaceae bacterium | reverse complement strand
TCGATGCGGCTGATGTGGCTGTCGAGGTTAATGCGGATGCACGGCCAGTTGAGCCGCGCCGCGATCTGCTCGATATGCGTCGATTTGCCCGTGCCGTGATAGCCCTGAACGAGGACGCGCCTGTTATGCGCGAAGCCCGCCAAGATCGCTTTCGTCGTATCCGGATCGAAGCGGTAGGCCGCGTCGATGTCGGGCACGTGCTCGCTCTTCTGCGAAAAAGCCGGGATTTGCCAGTCGCAATCGATATCGAAAACCTTGCGCGCTAAGACTTTGGTATCAGGCATCGCAAATTCAGAAAAAGAGGGCTTGGAAGACGTCATGATTTTTAAGTCCAAAAGGAGAGTTTCTGCAAAATAGAATATTTAGAAGGGGTTGTCATGTTTCTCGTTAGGACGCAGAAAGTAATTAACCAACATTTGACGTTGCTTGAGGGCGGCTTTGAAACAATAATGAACCGGTTTTCAATGAATACTATGGACTCTTATGCATCATTCTTTAAAAATTTTTGGCGATTATGCGCAAGTTCTTCAGGCGCGCAATCTGGTCATGAGCCGGTTTCCCGGCAAGGTGAAAAACGGGGCTGTCCTGCCGGCGTCCGTTAATTCCGGCGAAGCCGCTCTTCCAAGCCATATAGATTCCGTCGTCGAGCTTGTTTTAATGCAAAATGCGGACGAGAAGGCCGGAAGCTCCTTGGATACTTCGGCGGATATCTATGCCCTTTTGTTTAACAAAGGGCCGACGCGCGGCGAGGTGGCGACGGGCTCTATCTTTACGGGGGGCGTGTCGGGAACGGAGACGATGCGTGAAAAGATGTATCTCGGCGTAGATGCCCTCAGCGGGCCTCGCTAGGCGGATTTCGGGTTGCTTTTGCCCGATAGAATATATATTGAAAAGCGTTCTTTTTTGAATTTTTGGAGATAGTCATGTCTCATAACATTGTGCTTTACGCTGGGGCAGAGGAAGATCTTACCGGAATAGAAGATTCTTTTATGAAAAAATATCCGGGCGTGGTTGACGGATTTAGGCGCGTGCACAAGCGTGCGAGCCTATGGGGCCCAGAAAAGTACGCTTTTCATCTCTTGTTCGACCAGACCGGGCGGGAAGCCTTTAATCGGACCCAAGAGGCTTCTCGTTGCCTGAGGCATCATTTGTTGGAGGCTTATTGCCCTGAAGTGTCTCAGCCCGAAAGCGGCACAAAGAGAAATGCAAACGGCGAAGTTTTTTTTCATCAAGTGCTTATGGTTCAACGTTGCGTGTGCCCCACGAGGCACGGCTGTCATTGCCATTAGATAAGCGAGGCTCGATATGTCCGAATTTACGTCTCATAGCATCGTTCTTTGCGGCACAACGCCCGAGACGGTGCGGAATATCAGCCTTGTTTTGGAGAAAAAATTCCCGGCGGCAATGGCGAATTACCGCGACGAACCATGTCGCACGGACGCTTTTGCAGAGGATCCGGAATTTAAAGATCACGTCTATGCCCTGACTCTTAAGTTTACTGCATCGGGGACGGAAACATTCGGTGCCGCGCAGGCAAAAGCGCATGCGATGTCCGGCTATCTCATCGAAAGAGGCCTGGAAAATCTGATCGTGTGCGAGGATAAACAGCCTTTGACGCCTCAGCGCGGACGTTTTGTTGAGAGATTTATTATTCGTTGAAATAAAAAGGAGCGATTATGGATTGCAACGTTGATTTATATTTAAAGACAATAAAAGAAGTGACGAAAGCGAGCCGCGCGTTGAAGGAATTTTTTTCCGCCGAGCGTTTGGTATGTTCCGGCGTCGTTGAAACGGACGCCAAGAAAGGCAGCTCATACAAGATTTCTTTAACGTTCAAAGACGCGACGCCGACAAGCCTCAAAAGCGATTTTTCTTTTATTGAGATAAGCTTCGCGTTCGAAGGGTTGACGGTTCATTTTATCCCTTCAAAACCGGTCAAGTGGAAGGAAACCGGACTTCACGGCGAATTGTTCGCCAAAGCCGCGGCCTGACGCGCCCTCTTACGACAGCTTCTTTTTCAGCAGATCGTTCAGCATCGCGGGATTGGCTTTACCGCCCGTTCCTTTCATGACTTGGCCGACGAAGAAACCGAAGAGCTTATCCTTGCCCGCCTTGTACTCGGCGACTTTGTCCGCGTTCTTGGCCAAAATATCGTCGATGGCTTTTTCAATCGCCCCCGTGTCGGTAACCTGCTTCAGGCCCTTCTCTTCGACAATCGCGGACGCCGCTTTGCCGGTCTTGAGCATTTCTTCGAACACGTCTTTCGCGATGCGGCCCGAGATCGTCTGATTGCTGATAAGCTCGACCAGGCCCCCCAGAGCTTCGGCCGAGACGGGGCTTTCTTCGATGCTTTTGCCGAGCTTGTTGAGCGCGCCGAAGAGCTCGCCCGTAACCCAGTTTGCCGCGAGTTTGCCGTCACGGCCTTTTGCAACTTTCTCGAAGAAGTCCGCCGAAGCCTTCTCGGCCACAAGGACGGACGCGTCGTACGGCTTGAGGCTGTAATCGCTTAAAAACCGCGCTTTCTTTTCGTCCGGCAATTCGGGCAGCGTCTTTTTGACGCGTTCGATCATCGCCGGATCGAGCGCGAGCGGCAAAAGATCGGGATCGGGGAAGTAGCGGTAGTCGTGCGCGTCTTCCTTCGAGCGCATGCTGCGCGTGACGCCTTTGCCCGTGTCCCACAGGCGCGTCTCCTGATTAATGACGCCGCCGGATTCCAGAACTTCGACCTGCCTCTGCGCTTCGTATTCAATCGCCTGCTGCACGAAGCGGATCGAGTTGACGTTCTTGATCTCCGCGCGCGTGCCGAACTTGGTCTCTCCCTTGCGGCGCATCGAAATATTCACGTCGCACCGCATCGAGCCTTCTTCCATGTTGCCGTCGCACGTGCCTAAGTAGCGCAAAATGGCGCGAAGCTTCTTCAGATACGCGGCGGCCTCCTCGGGAGAGCGCATGTCGGGTTCGGAGACAATCTCCATCAGCGCGACGCCCGAACGGTTGAGGTCCACGTAGGTTTCGTTGGGACTCTGGTCGTGCAGGCTCTTGCCCGCGTCCTGCTCGAGATGCAGGCGCGTAATGCCGACCGCGCGCGTCGTGCCGTCGGCCAGATCGAGCAGAATCTCGCCTTTGCCGACGATCGGCTGCGTGTACTGGCTGATCTGGTAGCCCTGCGGCAAATCGGCGTAGAAATAGTTTTTGCGGTCGAAAACCGACACCATATTGATCTGCGCCTTAAGCCCCAGCCCCGTGCGGACGGCTTGCTCGACGCAATATTCGTTGATGACGGGCAGCATGCCGGGCATGGCCGCATCGACGACGCTGACCTGCGCGTTGGGGGCCGCGCCGAAGGCCGTGGCGGCTCCCGAAAACAATTTGGCGTTCGAGATGACCTGGGCGTGAACCTCAAGCCCGATCACCATTTCCCATTCGCCTGAATTTCCCTGAACGTATGTCATCGTCTTATGCCGTATATGGAGGTTTGTGCGTGAAGGCCGTGGCTTTTTCAAGCGCGCTCGCGGCCCTGAACAAGGTTTCTTCATCAAAGGCGCGTCCGATCAGCTGCACGCCGACGGGAAGCCCGTTTTTCGCAAGGCCCATAGGCATCGAAATGCCCGGCAAGCCTGCGAGGTTCAGCGTGACCGTAAACACGTCTTCGAGATACATCTGAATCGGATCGTCCTGTTTTTCGCCGATGGCGAACGCGGTGTTCGGCGCGACCGGCGTCAGAACAACGTCGCATTTCTTGAACGCTTCCAAAAAGTCGTTGCGTATCAGGCGGCGGACGCGCTGCGCTTTGCGGTAATAAGCGTCGTAATAACCGGCCGACAAAACGTACGTGCCGATCAGAATGCGGCGGCGGACTTCCTTGCCGAAGCCTTCGCCGCGCGTCGAAGCATACATGTCGTTGAGGTCTTTGCCCGGCACGCGCAGACCGTAACGCACGCCGTCGTAGCGTGCGAGGTTCGACGATGCCTCGGCGGGTGCGATGATGTAATAAACGGGCAGGGCGTACTTGGTGTGCGGCAGATTGATCTCGATGACTTCGGCTCCCGCGTCGCGCAGCATCGCGGCGGCTTTTTGCCAATAGGCGTCGATTTCGGGGTTCAATCCGTCGATGCGGTATTCGTGCGGCAGGCCGACTTTAAGGCCTTTGACCGACTTGCCCAGCGCGGCCGTGTAATCGGGAACGGGAACGTTGACGGAGGTGGAGTCTTTTTCGTCGAAGCCCGCCATGACGCGCAGTATCAGCGCGGCGTCCGCCACCGAGCGCGCCATCGGCCCGGCCTGATCGAGCGACGAGGCAAACGCGATAATGCCCCAGCGCGAGCAGCGCCCGTAGGTCGGCTTGATGCCGACGATGCCGGAGAACGCGGAAGGCTCGCGGATCGAACCGCCTGTGTCGGTTCCCGTCGCGCCCATGGCGATCCGGGCCGCGACCGCGGCGGCCGAGCCGCTCGACGAGCCGCCGGGTACAAGCTTACGCGCGGCGCTCCAAGGCTCTTTGCCCGACCAAGGGCTGATCGTGGGTTTGAAGTAGCTGGTGATGCCGCTTCCGCCCATGGCGAATTCGTCCAGATTGACCTTGCCCAGCATGACCGAACCTGCGTCGAAAAGCTTCTTCGTTACGGTCGACTCGTAGGTCGGCACGAAGTTTTCCAGAATGTGACTCGCGGCCGTCGTGCGCGTTCCTTCCGTGCAGTACAGGTCTTTCACCGCAAGGGGGATGCCATCCAGATCGCCTGCTTTTCCGGCCTTGCGTCGCGCGTCGGAAGCGGCGGCTTGTTTGCGTGCGACATCGGGCGTCTCGGTGATATAGGCATTAAGCCCGCGCGCTTTTTCCATCGCTGCAAGGTGAGCGTTTGCCAACTCGACGGCGCTGAATTTTTTGGCGTTCAGGCCCTCAAGGGCGTCTGTAATCGTCAGATCGGTAAGTTTGGACATCATTCAACCACTTTGGGAACGGTAAAGAAATCGGCCGTGCGGACAGGCGCGTTGGCGAGGACTTTTTCGGGATAGCCGCCGTCGTTTACCGCATCGGGGCGCGCGCGGAGATTGGCGTCGTTGACGTTGGCTAAAGGCTCGACGTTGGAGACATCGACCTCGTTCAATTGCTCGACCCAGGCGAGGATTTGGCTTAATTCGCCCGCAACGTGAGCTTGTTCGTCGGCCGGGATTTTGAGTCGCGCGAGGTTGGCGATTTTGGCAACAAGGTTGGCATCGATGGGCATGATAACTTTGCTTTGCTGAAAGGGAATAAACAGGGTATCAGTAACATCCAATATGATCGTTCGCAACATATCCGAATTGCCCGCGCTTTTGCGCAAAAACAGCTGCCTTTTAGGAATTGACTATGGCAGCAAAGTCGTTGGGCTGGCCGTTTCCGATCCGGGCCTTAAAGTCGCGTCGCCCCTGACGGCGATTGTTCGCAAGACATTTGCCGCCGACATGGCCTCGTTTGAGGCCATCGTTAAAGAACGCGATATCGGCGGCTTTGTCGTCGGCTTGCCGAAAAACATGGACGGCACCGAAAGTCGCACGGCGCAAGCGGCGCGCGCGTTCATGCGCAACCTGTCGCAAAAGGGAACGCTACCCGATCTTCCGGCATTATTTTGGGACGAAAGGCTTTCGACGGCTGCCGTCGAAAGATTCCTGATCGAAGACGGTATGAGTCGTAAACGCCGCGATTCGGTGGTCGATAAAGCGGCCGCCGCGTACATTTTGCAGGGCGCGCTGGACGCGATTCGGCACGCTCGATAAGAAGATTCCAAAAATAACCCCGTATTCTCCGAGAGTTACACCCGTCTTCCCAGTCGACGTAAAAATTAACCAAATACATATTGCGCTAGTTGTGAGCGTGTGCTTACTATACAACCTATAGGTGTATACGGTTCTGTATGCATCTCCCCCTAACTTCTTGAGGTCCCTTATGATTAAGCAAGCCTCGCCGCATAAAGCGCATGTTCAGGAAAAGGGAGAACACTCCCGTAGTACGTTAGTTAGCCGCAATGTCGTTATTTCTGGTCGTCGTACAAGCGTACGCTTGGAGCCGGAGATGTGGGACGGCCTTCGCGAAATCTGCTAGCGCGAAAGATCGACGCTGCACCAGATATGCACGACGGTTTCTCTCCAGAAGCTCGATGAAACGTCGTTGACGGCAGCCATCAGGGTTTTTGTTATGCGCTATTTCAGGCTTGCTTCGACGGAAGAAGGTCACGCAAAAGCAGGGCACGGATACGGGCTTACGCTGGGGTTGCCGACGACAAGCGGCGTATTTGACCGTCCGCGCGCGGCGATTTTGACGAAGACAAGCTTTGCCTGAAGAGGCCGTTTTGCGAATCGGCTTTTCGAGCGGGGCGAAAAGCCGAAATCTAAGAACGGGAACTCTTCACAAAAAAGCCACAATTCGACTCGGTGACGCGTCAAGAGTGGCTTTCGTGCCACGTTCGATTTCTTGTTGCTCTATTTGTTAAAAACGCCACCTTCGGACTTGATTCATGGGCTTCATGCGGGTACCCTGCTTGACGTCAGATTCAATCCTGCGCGGCGTTCGAAAAATTTCCAAAGGCAGTCGGAACTTCGTCGGATTTAAGCGTGGAAAGAATTCCAGTGTTGCACGGAGCGCAGAGGTTTTTTGCTTTCCGGGCAATGTCATTCTTAATCTATCTCGGCAAGGGCATGTCGCCCGCGCGCCGAAAGTTCCTGAAGGGGGAAACAATGTTGAAAAAGATTTTATGCCTTATGGCGACGCTCACGCTCGTATCGGCTTGCGATACGATGGGACTCGATGAAGGCGAAGGCGGCGTGAACGGCTCCGGCGGTTTGCGGAACGGCGCGGCGGCGACGCCGGGCACGCAGGACGATATGGTCGTCAATGTCGGCGACCGCGTGTTCTTCGACTTCGACAAGTCCGATCTGAGCACCGAAGCCCAGGCGACGCTCGATCGTCAGGCGACGTGGCTCAAGAAGTACACGACCGTCAAGGTGACGCTCGAAGGCCATTGCGACGAACGCGGCACGCGCGAATACAACATCGCGCTCGGCGAACGCCGCGCTACGGCCGCGAAGAACTACTTGGTTGCCGCCGGCATCAATGCCGCGCGCGTCAACACGATCTCTTACGGCAAGGAACGTCCGGCAGTCGTTGGCAGCAACGAAGCCGCTTGGGCGCAGAACCGCCGCGCTGTGACGGTCGTCGTTCAATAAGCGTATAAAGGCTTAGAAAGGCCCGCGGCAGCGATGTCGCGGGCTTTTTTGTGTTAGACCAAACGATCAGTGAGCGTATCGCCGCTGTGCAACATCACTCGCTCTCTCGCCTTGCTCGGCTTATGCCGGACTATGCCTTGTTTTCTTTGTGCTTCTTTTGTCCGGCGAAAGCCTCGCTTTACGCAACCGCTCGTGACCACTATGAAGTGCCTTATGTGTTGGTTGGCATCAAAGAATCATCAACCCTTCGGCGGGCTTCGTGAGCTGCAAAAAGACATCCTCGAGATCCGTCTCTTCGGTCGTCAGATCGACGACGATAAAGCCGTTCATCTGCACGGCGCGCAAAAGGGCCGAGGTGGTTGTCTGGCTCGGACGGTAGGCGACGGTCATCCGGCGGGCCCCGGCGCGAACCCATCCTTGGGCGCGCATATTTTCGGGGATTTCGGAAATGTCGCAATCGACGAGGATTGTCATGCGCTTGTTGTCGATCCGGGCCAGAAGGTTTTCTTTTGTGTCGTTGGCAACCAGCTCGCCGTTGTCGATGATGGCGATCCGGTCGCACAGCTCTTGAGCCTCTTCGAGATAATGCGTCGTCAGAAGGATAGTCGTTCCTTCGGCGTTGAGTTTTTTGACGTAGCTCCAAAGCGACTGGCGCAATTCGATATCGACGCCCGCCGTCGGCTCGTCCAGCACAAGAACGGGCGGTGCGTGTACCATGGCCTTGGCGATCATCAACCGGCGACGCATGCCGCCCGAGAGAGTGCGTGCCGAGTTTTTCGCATTTTCGGTCAGGCCGACGATTTCGAGCAGTTCGTTCGTGCGGCGCTCGCGTTTGGGAACGCCGTAAAGCCCGGCCTGCATGTCGAGCAATTCGCGCGGCGAGAAAAAGGCGTCGAGGTTCAACTCTTGCGGTACGACTCCGATCGAAGAGCGCGCCATGCGGGGATTCTCATCGACTTCGTAACCCCAGACGCGGGCGTTGCCCGATGTTTTGAGCGTCAGCCCGGCCAGAATATTGATAAGCGTGGATTTGCCAGCGCCGTTGGGGCCCAGAAGGCCGAAGATGCAGCCGCGCGGGATTTTAAGATCGATGCCTTTAAGGGCTTCTTTGGGCGGCTGGCCGTTTTCAGCTTTGTAGGTTTTGACGAGAGACGAGATTTCGACGGCGTCGTCCGGCGCGATATCGAGCATGTCGCTGAATTGTAAGGGTGAAGACATGGACAGAAATTTCCTTAAGAGGCGATACTATGCCACGTTTTGCGAGTATTTCGCAAATTTTTCAGAATTGTCGGGAAAAACGAGGATTTTAATTTAACCATAAAAGGCAGTTGCCTAAATTTGCGGCGCTTGCCTAAAATCCTTGTCTTGAGGCGAAATTATAGAGGCTCATATGCAATACATCAGCACGCGCGGCCGCGCCCCCGCCTTGGATTTTGAAGGCGTTCTTTTAGAAGGGCTCGCGAGCGACGGCGGGCTTTATGTTCCCAAAAGGTGGCCCCGTTTTACCTCGGCGGAAATTCGCGACATGCGCGGCCTGTCATACGAAGACTTAGCCGTCAAAATCATGATGCCTTTCATGGGCGACGATTTTATCTCGTACAATGCGTTCCGGAAAATAGTCAGAGAAAGTTATAAGTCGTTTCCTCCCGAAGTGACGCCGCTTAAGAATCTTTTCGGTTCGACTTATGTGCTCGATCTTTCTCAAGGGCCGACGCTGGCGTTTAAAGATGTCGCGTTGCAAAACGTCGTTCGTTTGTTCAGCTACGCGCTTCAACGCAACGATAGTTTTATGAACGTCGCTCTTGCGACGTCGGGCGATACGGGGGCTTCCGGCGCGCATGCGTGCAAAGGACTCCCCAACATCAATATCTTCGTTCTTTATCCTAATGGTCGCATCTCGAACATTCAGCGTCCGTTCATGACGACCATCCCGGACGACAATGTGTATATTTTAGCGGTCGAAGGAGGCACGTTCGACGATTGCCAAAGTATGGTCAAAGCGTTCTTTAACGATCTTGCATTTAGGGGGGCGTACCGCCTCGGCGCCATGAATTCGATCAATTGGGCGCGTGTCATGGCGCAAACCGTGTATTATTTTTACTCGGCGGTGCAGCTAGGCGCTCCTGACAAAAAAATTAAATTTGTCGTTCCGACGGGAAACTTCGGAAATATTTTTGCTGGAAATGTTGCCATAGAAATGGGCCTTCCCATCGACAAACTCGCCATAGCGACGAACAGCAACGATATTCTCCATAGCTTTATGCAAACGGGGAAGATGGCAACATCGACCGTCAAGCAAACGTACAGCCCCAGCATGGATATTCAAAAAAGCAGCAATTTTGAAAGGCTGTTGTTTGACGCATTGGGTCGGAATCCCAAAGACCTTACGCGGTACATGAATCTGCTGGATGAAAAGGGATGTTTTCGAGTCTCCAGCGAGACGCGTCAGAGAATTCAGGGCAGATTTTTGTCCGGCAGCGCCGATAATACGGACACGGGCCTCATGATCGGCGAGGTATATAAAAAGTATAACTATCTTATCGATCCTCATACGGCCGTCGGGCTTCATGTCGAGAAGAGCCTTCGTAAAGACGGCGCGATAAAGAAAAACGATACCGTGGTTTGTCTTTCGACGGCGAATCCGGCAAAATTTCCGGATGTCGTTAAACGATATACAGGCGTGTATCCGGAGCTACCGCCACACTTGGCTGACCTGCCGACAAGGCCGGAGCGCGAGTACGTCATGCCTAATAACATGGCGACCGTTAAGTCGTTTATAGCGGCCCATGCCCTTACGGCATAAGACGACTTTCTGGTCTATGGCTTTTCCCTTTTAAAGGGGTAAGATGCGTCGTCTCTATTGGGAGTTGCCAGCTCCATGCCCCACAGAACGGAAAACATCCCTGTTGAAGCCACGACGGTCGTTTGCGACGGCGATAAAGACGGCAAGCATCCGCTTGTTTATCTTGCCTTGAACGCCGAAGGTTATATCGATTGCCCTTATTGCGGACGGCGCTATGTTCTCAAAGAGCGCGTATCCGAAGACGCCTAAAACAATGCAGGAGAACAGACGCATGCCTTCCCAAAGATTTTCTTCTTCCGCCGGTTTTGCCATCGGCCCGATCCTGTTTGTGCTGGCTATATTGGCGGTTCTGGGCGCGGTCATGGCGACGGGCAACAACAGTTTCCAATTATCGTCCAAGATCGACCGCATCTCGGCGGACATCGTCGCGCAGGGCAACATGATCCGCAACACGGTCAACAACTGCAATCTTCAATACCAGATGGCGCTTTCGACGGGGTCGGCCGATGCGATCGCGTCCGATCCTCCGGGCGGGTTTCCCGATTCCAATACGACGACGGGGACGAACGTCTCGGCCTTGTTGTGTGATCCCGTGGGAACGTCGTCGTTATGGGGCGCAATATTGATGCCGCGGCCGACCAAGGGTTTCGGCCCGTGGAAATACATCAACAACGGCCCGACCAACGGGCGCTGCATCTGGATCGAGCCTTTGGATGCCGGTTCAAAATCCGACGCAGCCTTGGTTGCCGGTCTGACGCGCGCTGCCGCGAAGTTCAACAGCGGAACGGCGGTTAATCTGAGCAACGAGGCCATCTACAATCCGTCGAGCGACTCGCAGAAATTCGTCATCTGGATCACGCTTCCGGCGACGGTCGGCGACGCCGACTCGCATTGCGTGCCGTGACCGATGTTATTTTTGGACTCAAGCTTCGATGCCGTCATAAAGGTTTTTGCCGGGGCTTCGCCCGGCATTCCTCCGGACGCGTGGTGGATCGGCGCGTGCGTTTTGATTGTCTTGGCGTTTGAGGCGGGCGTTGACGCGTTCACAAAAAGAGTTCCGGAAGCCCCGATTTTTATCGGTCTGATTGCGTTGACGGCGGCGCAAGGAACTCTCATGTCGTGGGAGGCCGCTGCATATCATCTGCGATGGGCGATTGCATCGGGGCTGTTTATCTGGGGCGTAAATTTCGCGTGGTATAAATTTTTTGGACACGATGCATTGGGCATGGGCGACGCCAAATGGACGATGCTCGCGACTGCGGGATTCGGAATCGAATCTGTCCTGATCGCATGGGGCGTAGGTTCCGTTTTCGCAACGATTTTTATTGGATTGTTTCGGTTGTTTAAGTATCGTATAGAGAGGGTCACATTTTTGCCTTTTTTGTTTATAGGTCTTGGCGTTGGTCTGTTTCGGGGGGTGTTTTGGTAAAGATTTTTTGGTTCTAAAAAAATTTCTCTTGCTTGATCGAGGTCAAACACTATACCATATGTTGTGTTATACTGCAACGCATCATACATTATCTAGTATCTTACCCTTATTTTTCTGGAAGTGAATCCCATGGCAAATACGTCTCTTGCTTTTCGTGCTGATCCTTCTATTTCCCAAGCGCAAGAGGTATCCAAAGGGACCATGATCGACTGTTCAGACACCGTAGAAGAGTATGTATCGAAAGCCGATTGGCGCATCAACGCGAACGCCAACGTAGGCTACAGCCATGCCGGTCTTGTGAACAACATCGCGGGCAAAGTGATCGCCAATTTTTGGCTTGATGACGTCTATACGCCCGACGAAGGCCGTGCGCATCGCGAGGGCGACTATCACATTCACGATCTCGACAGCTTGGCGGGTTACTGCGCGGGCTGGAGCTTGCGCCAGCTTTTGACGGAAGGCTTCAACGGAGTCACGGGCCGCGTGTCGTCGCGTCCGCCGCGCCACTTCCGCGAAGCGCTGGGCCAGATGGCGAACTTCCTTGGCATTTTGCAATCCGAGTGGGCGGGCGCGCAGGCGTTCAGCTCGTTCGATACGTATCTCGCGCCGCTCGTGTTTATCGACCAGCTCGGCGACGGCGAGATTGTGAAAGCCATCCGCCAATTCGTCTACAACCTCAACGTTCCGGCGCGTTGGGGCCAGTCGCCGTTCACAAACGTGACGATGGACATCAATTGCCCCGAAGATTTACGTATGGTCATGCCGATGTGCGGCACCGAGCATTTGTTTGACGGCGTTCGCGACGGCGAACTTCTGCGTATGGCGCGTCAACGCCGCCCCGAGATTCAAAAACTGACCGACATGACCTACGGCGATTTCGCGCCCGAGATGGAGCGCATCGTCCTCGCGTACTACGAAGTGATGACTGAAGGCGACATGTCGGGGCAACCCTTTACGTTCCCGATTCCGACCGTCAATATTACCGAAGACTTCAAGTGGGACAGCCGCGTCGCCGACGTTATTTTCGCGAATACGGCCAAGGTCGGAAGCTCCTATTTCCAGAACTTCATCGGCAGCCAGTACACGCGGGACGAAAACGGCGTTCGCCACGAGAATCCCGAGGCCTACAAGCCCGGCGCGGTGCGTTCGATGTGCTGCCGCTTGCAGCTTGACCTGCGCGAACTGCAAAAGCGCGGCAACGGGCTGTTCGGCTCGGCCGAAATGACGGGTTCCATCGGCGTCGTGACGATCAATATGGCGCGTCTTGGATACCTGCACGCGGGCAACGAAGCCAAGCTGATTGAGGCACTCGACCGTTTGATGGACCTTGCCCACGGCACGCTTGAGAAAAAGCGCGCGTTTGTCAGCGACGGCCTGCAGAGGGGCTTATATCCCTACACGCAACGTTATCTGCACGATCTGCGCAACCACTTCAGCACGATCGGCGTCAACGGCATGAACGAAATGGTCGTTAACTTCACGCATGGCCAGGCCGATATGACGAAGCAGGTCGGCATTGATATGAGCGTTCGTATCCTCGACCATATGCGCGCCCGCCTGCGCGAATATCAGGAAAAGTCGGGCAACCTGTACAATCTCGAAGCATCGCCCGCCGAAGGCGCGACATACCGCTTCGCTAAGGAAGACCACAAGCGCTTTACGGACATCGATCAGGCCGGAAAATATCCGAACATCTACTACACCAACAGCAGCCAAATTCCGGTCGGCCACACCGAAGACCCGTTCGAGGCGCTTGATCTGCAGAACAAGCTGCAATGTAAGTACACGGGCGGCACCGTTTTGCACATGTATATGAGCGAGAGGCTCCAAAGCACGGCATCGTGCCGCCGCCTTGTGCGCACGGTTCTTGAGAATTATCAGATCCCGTACATCACGATCACGCCGATTTTCTCGGTGTGCGACGAGCACGGCTATCTGAACGGCGAGCAAGAAAACTGCCCGACCTGCGGCAAGAAGACGCAAGTCTGGACGCGCGTGATGGGCTACTTCCGCCCTGTCGAAGGCTTCAACATCGGCAAGAAGGGCGAGCACCGCGAGCGCGTTCCGTTCAAGGAACCGTCGGTCGAGAAGTGCGCGTGCGAGGCGGAGCGCTTGGGCGGTAAAGTGGTTGCCTAGGCAATTTCAGCGCCGATGCAACCTTGTTTAATTTAAAATACGCCTTATCTTCGATTCATGGGCCACATCTACGACATAACGCCGTTTACCCTGATTGACTATCCGGACGAACTTGCGTGCATTGTCTGGATATCGGGCTGCAATTTGCGCTGTGTGTACTGCCACAATCCCGAGATCGTAAAGAGCAAGGGCCGGAAGGACGACGCCGAGCTTTTGTCGTTTCTTGAGACGCGGCGCGGAAAGCTGACGAGCGTCGTTTTTTCGGGAGGCGAGGCGACGTTTTACCCGACGCTGCCGGAGTTGATGAAAAAGACGAAGGCGATGGGGTTTAAAGTTAAGCTCGACACAAACGGATGCAATCCCGATGTGCTGCGCGAACTTATAAGGCTCAAACTGCTCGATTACGTCGCGCTCGATTACAAAGCGCCGCCGGAGAAGGCCGAGAAAGTCATCAGCACGGCGCAGTTTGTGAAAGAGTTTTACGAAAGCCTCGATTTTCTGATTAAGGAGAGCAAAAAAGGGCATCTGACGCTCGAGGTAAGAACGACCGCAGCGCCTGATTTTCTGAACGAAGACGACATCAACTGGATTATCTCGGATCTCGAGAAACGCGGTTACCAAGGCACTTATTGGGTGCAGAACGTCACGTCGAGCGGCGAAGGAACGCTCGGGAACATCGCGCGGCCCGAAAGAACGATCGATACCGACCTTCTCAAAAAGCCGGAAGGCTTTAATCTCGACTTCCGCAATTTTCCGCCAAAACCGAACGTCAGGCCGAATTAGCGTCCGTAATAATACGTTCCCGGAGGAGGCGCGGGCTGCGGATTCACGATCA
>CAYUPD010000009.1:0-3837 GCA_964446645.1 uncultured Rhodospirillaceae bacterium | reverse complement strand
CACCGTCGTAGGTTGCGGCGGCGCGGGCTGCTGATAAATGACGGTCGTCTGCGGCGCGGCCTGAACGGCAGGACGCTCGATCAGATTGCCCTTGGCGATCATGCATTGAAGGTAGGCGTCGTCGTATTGTTGCTGAATGCTCTTTTGTTTTGTCGAGGACGTGCTTGCGCCGACGGCAGTTCCGGCGACAGCGCCTCCGGCAGCGCCGACGGCGGCTCCGTGGCCTCCGTCAATGGCCGCGCCAAGACCGGCGCCGAGAGCCGTCGCGCCGAGGCCCTGAAGAAGCCCGGTCGTATTTGCGCGTTCGGCCTGTCCGCGAACCTGAGTGTCTGCGTACTGCTTGCAATAGGCTTGTTCCTCAGCAAATCTCTCGAAAGGCTTATTCATCGAGGGCAGAACGCGAACCGAGGGGCCCATGGGGGTTTCGGCGCAGGCAGCGAGCAGAAAGGCGGTGCTGCAAAGAAGGGCGAGCTTGGAGGTTTTCATAAAAAGGCTCCTTTTCGGGCGGTTTGACCATATCGGTAAACATACCATATATTTCGAGGCGAAATTATGACGCAAAACGCTCCAAAAGTCACTTTTTAGGTTAACTTGACGCGCAGAGGCGTTCATGTTTTTGAAAAGGGGTGTAAAGCGGGAATTCAAATGGACGATGAGAAGACCATATTTGCACCGGCCTCTGCCATAGGAAAGGCAGGGGTGACGGTATTTCGCGTTTCGGGGAGCGAAGCCGCCCGAACGATTGAGCGGATGTGCGTTTCCGCCGAAAAGCCCGCGCCGCGCACCGCGTTGCTCCGCACGCTCCAAAATCCGAAGACGGGCGAACACATCGACCGCGCCCTTGTTATCTATTTTCAAGCGCCCGACAGCTTTACGGGCGAAGACGTTGTGGAAATCCACGCGCACGGAGGCCGTGCGGTGGCCAACGCGATTACCGAAGCGTTGGGAGGGTTGCCGGATTTTCGCCTCGCCGAACCGGGCGAATTTACCCGCCGCGCGTTCGAGAACGGCAAGATGGATTTAACGGAAGCCGAAGCAATAGCCGACCTTGTCCACGCCGAAACCGAGGCGCAGCGCAAGCAGGCGCTCCGGCAGATGGAAGGTGCGCTCGGAAAGCTCTATGGCGATTGGCACGAGATTCTTTCGCGAAGCTTGGCGTGGATGGAAGCGTCGATAGATTTTTCGGACGAAGAGCTGCCGGAAGACCTGATCGAAAAGCAAACAGACGTTCTCAAAACATTGCGCGACGATATCGCAAGGCACCTCGACGACAACCACCGCGGCGAACGTCTGCGCGAAGGATTTTCGATTGTGCTTTTGGGGCCGCCGAATGCCGGAAAATCCTCTCTTCTCAATGCGTTAGCGCGCCGCGACGCCGCGATTGTCTCGCCCACGGCAGGCACGACGCGCGACGTAATCGAGGTGCATCTCGATCTGTCGGGCTATCCCGTGATCTTGGCCGACACGGCGGGTTTAAGGGAAAGGACAAAGCAGGGAGCGGTCGCGGACGATATCGAGATCGAAGGTATCCGCCGCGCCGAGGCGCGCGCGGCCGGAGCGGATTTAAAGATCATCGTTTTTGACGGAGCGCACTGGCCGAAGACGGATGGCACGGCGCAAGGCCTGATCGACGAAGCCGCGCTGGTTGTCATCAACAAAAGCGACCTCGTCGCGGCCAAAAAGCAAAACGCAGGCGATCTCAGCGTCCCGCCGCTCTTTGTCTCGGCCAAAACCGGCGACGGGATCGATCTGTTGCTTAAAAAACTCGGGCAGGAGATCGAACGCCGATTTGTCGGCTCGGGCGCGCCGCCTTTAACGCGCGCGCGGCATCGCGCGGCGCTCGAGGATTGCGCCAAGCAGCTTGATCGCGCCCTGCAAGCGCATCAGGCGGATCTGCGGGCGGAGGATTTAAGGCAGGCGATGCGTTCGTTGGGGCGGATCACGGGCCGCGTGGACGTCGAGGATTTGCTGGATATCGTCTTCCGCGACTTTTGCATCGGGAAGTGAAGGCGAAATCAGGGATGAGGCTCGCCCGTCGGGCCGTCGTTTTTAGAAACCCTGTTTTGGCGCAAAAGCCTGTACATATCGTCCTGATATATGTCGGCGGCGCGGATGACGTTGCGCTTTTCTTCCTTCGACAAAAACAACGTATGATCCCACATCATATCCTGGCGTACGTCTTCGCCGCTCAAGGGGCCAAATTCCCTGCCGATATAAACTGTTTTTTGAAGATACATTCTTCCCCGACACCAAACGCCGGTTTGGTCGCCGAGGGATTCTTCGGACGGTTTTTTTCTTTCCAGGCTTGTGATCGTATAGTACTGGCCCGACGTTGCATCGCAAACCGTGCTGCAAGCCTTGCATTCCCGCGACAAGAGTCGTAGCGCTCTTGACGAGAAGACGGGATAGCAAAGCTGTTCCCAGACGCGCCTTTTTTCTTCGAACGTCAGATCGAGCAGACTCATTTCCATTGTAATGCGGTTTTCGTTGCGCGGGCCATACTCGTCTTCCAAACGAATAAGCTTGCGGATATCGAACTTTCCAAGCACTTCAATATTCGTATATCCAAGCTGGCTCTCCGGTTCCGGGCTTAGTTCGGTGTAGGTATATATTTTCCCGGTTGATAGATCGTAGGCAACATGGTGGTTCTGGGTTTTCTGTTTGATTATGAAGTCTTCTTCTTTTACCCGAACGATTTCGGTTTCTTTGGGCTGAAAAATTCCTTCGTCGGCTTCTTTCGAATAAATTAAGTAGAAGTCGAAATTTTCAAGCGGCCTCGGCCCCCAAAAATTGTCGGGGAGTTTGGCTTTAAGTGCAGCAATATAGGCTTTTGCCGCAGCGTCCGTGTCGGCAGGGGCATTGCCTCCTTCTGCAAGAGGTTCAAAAATTTCGTTAATATCGGGTTCCATTCAATACCGGCCTTCCAATCCTTCAGATATATCATTTTGGACGGGCCGCAAAAAAGTAAAAAGCGGATCAGAATACTTTCGCCGTTAACCATGTTTTCAGGCCCGAATATTCGGGATGATCGGGCGAGATAAAGCCGTGCCGCATAAGGAAATCGATAATGACGAGCGGACAGTTAAACTTAAATTTGTTTGTGTTGCAAAGCAAGTCAGCCACTTGGTTCAGGGGCATAAGATGAAAGGCGGCAACTTCGCCGTCCGTGTTGCGGGGCACAAAGTCCTCGCGAAGCTCGAGGTCGAAGACAAAGAGCGAATCCGCGCGAATGCCGTCCGTGCGCTCGTGGAGGTAGTCGATGATGCGGATTTGCTTGGCCGTAAGAGCCAAGGAAGGCTCGATTCCGGCTTCTTCCTTGGCTTCCTTGCATAAGTTTTCCTCGAGCGTCAGGCCGATGGGCAGTCCGCCGCCGATCAGGTTGTCGAGTTTTCCCGGTTCGACGAACCGGTCGGGGGCGCGTTCGCCGACCCAAAGAAAAAGCCCGTCCTTTTTGCGAACGAAGCCGTTGACGTGAACGCCCCACGCGCGGACGCCAAGCCAAGGAGCGGCGACGCGGTCGATTTGGGCGACGGGCGCATCGCCCCAGTTTTCGACGATGGGATACATTTCGCGGCGGGGATCTTTGCCGAAATGCCGCGCAAGGGCTTTTGTGGCCTCCTTAAGAGCGGCGCTGCGCGAGTCGAAATCGGCCTGATCCGA
This sequence comes from uncultured Rhodospirillaceae bacterium, assembly GCA_964446645.1. GTDB lineage: Bacteria > Pseudomonadota > Alphaproteobacteria > UBA9219 > UBA9219 > CAIXLI01. The sequence continues at coordinate 177 of CAYUPD010000009.1, read as the reverse complement.
GACAAGGGAAAGGCCGTTGTTTTGAGGAACGAACAGCGCCGTTTCGCGGGACAAAAAGGAGGCGGTGTCTTTTTTGATCCGGCCATAGCGTTTGCCGCCGATAAAAAAAGGCACAAAATGCCCCGGATCGTGCCGGTTGCAGGCGACGAAATGGCGACTATAGCCGGACTCGTAAGA
>CAYUPD010000008.1:14723-18409 GCA_964446645.1 uncultured Rhodospirillaceae bacterium | reverse complement strand
TGAGGTCGCTGTGGGAGAAATCTCGTGGAAGTTCGATTCTTCTCGACCGCACCAGCCTTCGCGAACGCAGTGAGAGAGGGCTGCCGCGCCGAAGCCCTCTTGGGCGAAGGCGGGCTTTTTCCATCTTCACTACGACTCGGCGGGCCAATAAAACAATTTTTCGATTCTTTTCGACACCAGCCTTCGCGAACGCAGTGAGAGAGGGCTGCCGCGCCGAAGCCCTCTTGGGCGAAGGCGGGCTTTTTCCAAAAAACAAAAGAACCGGGCCAGTCTTTGCTTGAGCCGAAGCCTTGGCGTAGGCAGAAAGCCTCAAAGGCAAAGCTGGGCTATTAATGCTCAAAATCCCTAACCTCTTCAAAACTCTCCCCTTTCCTGCTTTCTTGACAGAACCCTTTTCTTGGCCTTATGTACGGAACCCGTTTTTCAAACGGTTGCGCCGAGATACGGTTTCTCGTTCGCGGCGTTGCTCGAGGCCTTTCCAAGCCTTGAGCTTGGCATCCGTCCGGTAGCGATCGCGCCGGACCCTTTCGTAACTTTCAACGAGCATGAGTGTTTTTATGAAACTGTCTGTTAAGGGCAAGCAAATCGATGTTGGCGACGCTTTGCGTTCGCACGTTCAATCCCAGCTCGAGGACGCCGTCGGCAAATATTTCGGCGATTCCTTCGAAGCCTCCGTCACTTTCTCCCGCGAGGCCCATCTCTTCCGCGCCGATATCTCCGTCCACGGCCCTCACGGCATTCCCCTTCAAAGCAACGCTTCGGCCGATCTGCCTTACCCCGCTTTCGACCTAGCCCTTGAACGCCTTGCGGGCCGCTTGCGCCGCCACAAAACAAAGATCAAGCAGCAACACCACGAGGCAAGCCGCGAAGGCATCGAGGCCATGATCGCCAGCTCTTTCGTCCTTCACGGCGACAAAGAAGGCGGCAGCGACGAAGAAGTCGGCGACAATCCCGCCGTCGTCGCCGAAATGACCACTCCCATCGAAACGCTTACCGTCGGCGAAGCCGTCATGCGCCTCGATCTCGGCGACCTTCCCGCCCTTATGTTCCGTAACCGCAGCCACGGCGGATTCAACATGATTTACCGCCGCCCCGACGGCAATATCGGCTGGGTCGATCCCGCCGAAACCGCCCCTCGAAAATCCTGATCCGGGCCAAACTCCATGTCACAGAAGCTTTTCATGCGCGATCTGATCTCTCTCGAGGCCATCGACGCGTCTTTGGCTTCCGCGACTAAAAAGGACATTCTCCAAAGCCTCGCCTCTTCCGCCGCCTTGGCCCTCAACAGCGACAAGTTCGCCATCTTCGACATCCTTTGGGAGCGCGAACGCCTCGGCACCACGGGCGTCGGCCAAGGCATCGCCATCCCTCACGGTCGCGTCGCCGGACTCAAAAAAGTCTTCGGCTTCTTCGCCCGCCTCGCCCAACCCGTCGACTTCGAGGCCATCGACGACAAGCCCGTCGATCTCGTCTTCCTCCTCCTCTCCCCGGAAGACGCAGGCGCCGACCACTTGAGCGCGCTCGCCACCGTCTCGCGCGTCCTTCGCGACCCCAAACTCTGCGAAAAACTCCGCGCCGCCAAGGACACGGCCGCCATGTTTAAGCTCTTGGCCGAAGGCGAAAAAGCCGAAGCAGCTTAACTTGCTGCTTTTAAACAAGTTTTTTGCGCGCGTGGTTAATCCGGCGGACGGTTTTGCGTTTTGTTTTCATCCGCTGCGATGATACAAATTCTATAGTCGTTTTTTCGAAGTTTTTTTAATCCAAGGAGCATTTGAAATGGATAAGTTCGCCCCAAACACCGCCCTCGTCCGTTTCAAAACCATGGCGGAAAAGAGCCCCGTTATGGCGGATTTGATCGCCAAGCTTTCGGACGGCGGTTACTTCTCCATCGAACACGTTCCCCCGGAAAACGAACCCGAAGCTTATAAACTCGTCGTCGCGGCGCAGAGAGAATTCGAACAATCCATCGTTGACGGACTCAAAAGCGGCGGGATCGTTTCCGCTCTCGCGGTCGTTCACACAGGCCGCCCGTGCAATCCCTTAAGCTACACCGTTACCGACCGGACCCCCGTTCTTGAAGAACTCCTCAAGCTCGGCGCTGTCGTCGCGTGCGTTTATCAAGAAGACAACCGGCTGGGCAAAGACGAAAAATTCAAAGAACTCGTCAACCAGCATTCGGGAGAATCCAAGGCCGCGGAATATCTTCAGGCATCGAACCGTTTCGCCTCTTACGTCGGCGCGAAGGCCAATCTTTTGGATATCCCCGTCAAGGATGTCGATAAACTTTTGACAAAAGATATGTCGGGCGCTTCGTATCTCGTTACGTTGAAGGACGAAACGCAGTTCTTCTACTCCTTCCAGTCATATCAAGCTCATACCGTCGGCCAGAACCCCGCGGCAAGGCGGTGGGCCGTTTGGGCGGGCGAGCGCCCGAAGACCAAAGTCGAAGATATCGACGAACTTAACCGCCGCTATGAGTTTCTCGGACGCCTGTGCGACGTCGATAAGATTTTTCTGAAATACGAAGCCGGGGCCACTTTAGATCAGCTGCTCGAACGCGGCCGCGTCCCTACCTCTCGCAAAAATCAGTCCTTAGAAATATAGGACTCTCAGCCCGGCTGAGACGTCCTGTCTTTTCTCTTGAAAAGACCCGAGGGTAGACGTCCCGCCCTGCGCGCAGGGCGAACTTCTCCGTCGTGCGCTTTTATAATGCGCGGAGGCACGCCATATTTTTGCGCGGTCAAATCTCTTATTTCTTGCTGCTTGGGCGTCATTGGCTTTCCCTTACTTTCTCCTTAAGACAAAGCAACATATCCTCAAGCCATGAAACTAAAAAGACGTTTTTTATATTAAAATTCAAGCTCTTTTGATCTCTTCAAGCGGCCAGCGCGGTCGCGCCGAGACGTCGAGGCTGTCCGTAAGACCTAAACGAAACCTCTCCAAGCCCGCCCACGCGACCATCACGCCGTTGTCCGTGCACAGCGCGGGCGGCGGCGCTGCAAACGGCACGCCGTTCTCTTCTGCCACCTCTTTCAACCGCATCCTCAAAGCCTGATTGGCCGCTACGCCTCCCGCCGTCACAAAGGCGCCTATAGGTTGGCCTTCTTTTTTTAGCATCTCAAACGCATGCCGCGCGCGATCCGCCACCGTGTCCGCTATCGCCGCCTGAAGGCTCGCCGCCATGTCCGAGACAAGCTCTGTCGTCAGCGGCTTGCAGTCTATCGCCGTCCGCACCGCCGTCTTCAATCCCGAAAACGAAAAATCGCAGCCCGGCTTGCCCGCCATCGGACGCGGCAACGCATAGGCCGAGGCGCTGCCGCCTTTTGCCGCGCGCTCGATCAGCGGCCCGCCAGGATACCCGAGCCCAAGCATCTTTGCGCTTTTATCGAAACACTCCCCTATCGCGTCGTCAATCGTGCGCCCCAGAAGGCGATAGTCGCCCACGCCTTTGACCAGCAATAACTGGCAATGCCCTCCCGACGCCAAAAACAACAGATAGGGAAACTCGACCCCTTCGGTCAGCCGCGCCGTCAGCGCGTGCGCCTCCAGATGATTGACCGATATAAACGGCAGTTTCCGCACCGCCGCCAACGCCTTGCCGACCATCGCGCCGACCATCACGCCGCCGATCAGTCCCGGCCCCGTCGTCGCCGCGACGGCCGCTATGTCCTTGAGCCCCAACCCCG
>CAYUPD010000008.1:0-14713 GCA_964446645.1 uncultured Rhodospirillaceae bacterium | reverse complement strand
TCGCGTCCAGATGCGCGCGCGCCGCCACCTCGGGCACCACCCCTCCATAAGGTTTGTGCTCGGTCAGTTGCGAGGCCACAACGTTCGCGAGGATATTTTTCTCGGCATCCACAATGCCGACCCCGGTGTCGTCGCAGCTCGTTTCTATGCCCAATACGATCATTGTCCGGCCTCTTTACGCCTCATCGACATACACTATGCGGCCCTTTATCTTCAAGCATATCTAATATGTTAAGAACCTTGAGTTTATTCGCTCCTCGCGCTCTTGTTTATTTTTTGAGACTCCCCATTTCTCTGATACTGTAAGGAACGTTAAACGAAGGCTGCTCTTATGCTCTCTAAAAACCTCGAACGCACCCTCCACCGCGCCCTCGCCATCGCCAATCAACGCAGGCACGAATACGCCACGCTCGAACACCTTTTGTTCGCCCTCACCGAAGACCCCGACGCCGTCGCCGTCCTTCGCGCCTGCGACGTCAATCTCGGCGAACTGCGCGCCGATCTCGTCAAGTATCTCGACTCCGATCTCGCCGGAATCGTCGCCGACTCCGACGACGAAGCCCAGCCTACCGCCGGATTCCAGCGCGTCCTTCAACGCGCCGTCATCCACGTCCAGTCCGCCGGGCGCGAGGAAGTTACCGGCGCAAACGTCCTTGTCTCTCTTTTCTCGGAACGCGAAAGCCATGCCGTCTACTTCCTTCAGGGGCAGAACATGTCGCGCTTCGACGCCGTCAACTATATCTCCCACGGCATTACGAAATCCGAAGGCTCCGGCGCGGCCCTCGAGGACGAAGACGGCGCGGAGCTAAGCAAAGACAGCTCTCCCAAAAAAGCCAGCGCCCTCGAAAGCTATTGCGTCAATCTTAACCTCAAGGCCCAAGAGGGCCGCATCGATCCCCTCATCGGCCGCACCGCCGAAGTCGAACGCACCGTGCAGGTCCTCTGCCGCCGCCAGAAAAACAATCCTCTTTACGTCGGCGAGCCGGGCGTCGGCAAAACCGCCATCGCCGAAGGCCTCGCGCGCCGCATCGTCCGCGAAGAAGTTCCCGAAGCCTTGCGCACGTCCGTCATCTTCGCCCTCGATATGGGCCTTCTTTTGGCCGGTACCCGCTACCGCGGCGATTTCGAAGAACGCATGAAGGCCGTCCTTAAAGAACTTAGGGCCGTTCCCCACGCTATCCTCTTTATCGACGAAATCCATACCGTCATCGGCGCGGGCGCGACATCCTCCGGCTCCATGGACGCCTCGAACCTTCTCAAGCCAGCCCTCGCGGACGGCTCTCTGCGCTGCATCGGCTCGACCACCTATAAAGAATACCGCAACCATTTCGAAAAAGATCACGCGCTGGCTCGCCGATTCCAGAAAATCGACGTCAACGAGCCTTCGGTCGAGGAGTCCTTCAAAATCCTTATGGGCCTTAAGCCCGTTTACGAAGACCATCATCATGTGCGCTTTACCGACGAGGCCGTTCGCGCCGCCGTCGAGCTTTCGGCCCGCTACGTCAACGACCGCAAGCTTCCCGACAAGGCCATCGACGTCATCGACGAGGCGGGCGCCTCGCAGATGCTGCTCCCCGCCGACAAGCGCAAAGAAGTCCTCGACGTCGCCGATATGGAAGTTATCGTCGCCAAGCTGGCTCGCGTTCCGCCTAAAACCGTTAGCTCCGACGACCGCGAGGCTTTGCGCAATCTCGACCGCGACCTTAAGACTCTCGTCTTCGGACAAGACGCCGCGCTCGCCGCGCTTGTCGCCGCCATCAAACTCGCGCGCGCAGGCCTGCGCGAACCAGAAAAACCCATCGGGTGCTATCTCTTCTCGGGCCCCACCGGCGTCGGCAAAACCGAGGTCGCCCGGCAGCTCGCCGCTAACCTCGGCGTCGACCTCAAACGCTTCGACATGTCCGAATACATGGAAAAACACAGCCTCTCGCGCCTCATCGGCGCGCCTCCGGGCTATGTCGGCTTCGATCAGGGCGGCCTTTTGACCGACGCCGTCGATCAGCAGCCTCATTGCGTCCTTCTTCTCGACGAAATCGAAAAGGCCCATCCCGATCTTTTCGGCATTCTGCTCCAAGTCATGGATCACGGAATCCTCACCGACCACAGCGGAAAGGCCGTCAACTTCCGCAACGTCATTCTCATCATGACGACGAACGCCGGCTCCGCCGAACTAGCCAAGCCCGCCATGGGCTTTGAGCGCACGCAGCGCACGGGCGAAGACACCGCCGCCGTCGAAAAGCTCTTTACCCCCGAATTCCGCAACAGGCTCGACGCGATCATTCCGTTCGCCGCTCTTGCGCCCGAAACCGTCGAGCGCGTCGTCGAAAAGTTTATCCTCCAGCTTGAAGGCCAACTCGGCGAGCGCGGCGTCACCATCGGCCTCGCCCCCGAAGCGCGCGCGTGGCTCGCCAAGAAAGGCTACGACCCTCAATACGGCGCAAGGCCTTTGAGCCGCGTCATTCAGGAAAACGTCAAAAAGCCGCTCGCCGAAGAACTTCTGTTCGGCTCTTTGCAAAAAGGCGGCGCCGTGACCGTCGCGCTCGACGCGCCTTCAAACAAATTGGTTTTCGACATCCGGCCGAATGCGGAAAATGTAAAAGCCGCAAGCGATAAAAAAGAAAATGAGACGGTGAAGAATTAGACCTTTATATCCAGCAGCGCTTTATCCATTTTTTGCTGCGCTTTGATCACGGCCGCGTTTATCGCAACTTCGTTCTTCGCCGTCGCGAGATTCACCATATCCTCGTCGATATTTTTCCCCGTTGACGAAGCGTTAACCACATTGCCCGCCGACTGTGTCGCCCGCGCAACGGCTTGGTAAAGGCCTGCAACGGCCGTTGGGATAGCGCTGAACATATCGGTTTTCCTCGGTTTTTTGGCGATTCGATCCGCTGAAATTACCACATTAGGATTAACGTTCTGTCAACAAACACCAATAAAATCTAAAGTTTTCAACGCTTTTTTCTTCCAAAAAAAGTCTTCGAATTAACCTCGGATTCAATATTCGCCGGTACAGTGAACTTATCGAAAGCAGGGAGTACGCGAATCAGACTTTAAGGAAAAGTATCATGTTCCAGAACTACGAATTCAACAACGCGATCGGGTCGACCGACGAGACCTTGGAAAGGCTGGTCGCTATGACCAACCAGACCAACCTTGTCGCTCTCGATAAGACCATTGCTGCTATCCGCCGTTCTCCGGCAAGCTATGCCGCTGCTGCGGCCCGCGTGGGTAGCATCGGCGAGCGCATCGTTCGCGCCGCTCATGAGGTCGGAATGACCCTTCCCACCGATATGCGCGCCTCGACCGAGGAAGCAACTGCCGTTGTTATGTAAAGTTTTTCTTTTCCTTAAAAGGGATAAAGAGCCTGATTTAAAAAATCAGGCTCTTTTTTTATGCCCCGCCCCTTTACCGGGCCCTTTAAAACCGCTTTAATTGCGCTCATGAAGATACCTCCCTCGCGCATTCATTCTCTCTTAACCAGCCCTGACCCGGCCCTCCGGGTCTTTCTTGTCTATGGGCCGGACGCGGGGCTCGTTCGCGAACGCGCTAACGCTTTAGCCAAAATCTCCGTCCCCGATCCAAACGATCCTTTCGCTTCCGTCCTTCTGCCCGCCGCAGGCCTTGCCGGATCGACCCGCCTTTACGACGAAATGGCCTCGGTCGCTCTCGGCGGCGGAAAACGCCTCGTCAGAATCCAGGGCGCCGACGAGTCTCTCGCTCCGGTCCTCGCCGCCCTTCTCTTAGACCCTCCCGCAGGCGACAGCCTTCTTATCGTCGAGGCGGGCGACCTCGGCAGCAAGTCGAAACTCCGCAAAACCTGCGAAGAAGAGGCCCAGATCGCCTGCGCCATCCCCTGCTATATCGAAGACGCAGGCGCGCGCATGCGCACAATTTCGGAAATTCTTTCTTCCGAAAATATCCGCGCCGCCCGCGAAGTCGTGGCCGCCTTGGCCGATATCCTTCCCCCCGACCGCCTTGCCATGCGCAGCGAATTGGAAAAATTCGCCGTCTACGTCGGCAAAGGCAACGCCGCCTCCATCGACGACGTTCATGCCTCGGTGCAGGACGCGGGCGCGGCCGAATTAGACGATTTGGTTTTTGCCGTCGGCGCGGGAGAATCCAAACGCGCCGCCCAACTGATCGACCGGCTTTATGCCGAACAAACGTCGCCCGTCGCCATACTCCGCGCGACTCAGCGCCATTTTTTGCGCCTTCAGTGGGCCCGCGCCGAAATGGATAAGGGAGTCGCCGCAACCGACGCCGTCAAGCGCCTTCAGCCGCCCGTTTTTTGGAAATACGAAAGCGCCATGACTTCCCAACTCCGCCGCTGGCCGAGCGCAAAGGCCGCTTTGGCTCTGCGCCGCCTTTACGACGCCGAGGCCGCCGTCAAACGCACGGGCACCCCCGACGCGGCCCTTTGCGCCCAGACTCTTTTGGGACTTTCTGCATGAATAACGCGGCCATCTTCGATTTTGACGATACCTTGATCGAGGGCGACAGCCTTGTGCCCTTCTTGTCTTTCGTCTCGAATCCCGTCTTCGTCTACGCCGTCGTTTTTGAAGCTCTTTTGCGGTACTCTTTGCGGCGCGCGCAAAAAAAACCGACCGAAAGTTTGCGCACTTTCACCAAAGGCCTTCTTCTTAAGCGCATCTTGAAAGACAAGCGTCCGGAAGACCTGAAAAACGCCATAACCAGACTCTGCGCGTGGAAAAAACCGAACGCGCCCGTTCTTAACGCCCTGCGCGAACACCGCAAGAAAGGCGATAAGATCGTCATCGCGACGGGAAGCCTTTCCCTTTATATGCCCGATCTGCTGCGCGACATTCCGCACGACGCCCTTATCTGCACCGAAATCGAAACCAAGGACGGCCGTATCACCGGCGTCATGCTCAACGGAAACTGCGTACGCCGCTGCAAGGCCGAACGGGTCAAGGCATGGCTTAAACAATCCGGCCCGTTCGACGAAACCTTCGGCTACGGCAACTATCCTCACGACGTGCCGATGCTGGAATCTCTTAAACATCGCGTCATTGTGTCCTGATCGCGTTTCTTCCTAACTTGATGGTTTTTATAGCTAAATTAAGGACAAACCCTTGGCTGACGGTTTCTTTTTTGTTCCGTTCCTCTAAAAATGGGCGTAAAAGCGAAACCCATGAAAAATTCAGACATTCTCCATACCGCCTCGTGCGTTCTTTCGTCCGAGAGTGACGCCCTTAAAGCCCTTGGCGATTCGCTAAACGGCGATTTTCTTAAAGCCATCGAAACGATGCGCTCTTGCAAGGGCCGTGTCATCGTCACCGGCATGGGCAAAAGCGGCCATGTCGCGCGTAAAATCGCCGCTACGCTCGCCTCGACTGGAACGCCTTCGTACTTCGTTCACCCAAGCGAGGCCAGCCACGGCGATCTCGGCATGATCGTCGAAGGCGATGTCGTCGTCGCTTTATCCAACTCGGGCGAAGTCGCCGAACTTGCCGACATCATCCAGTACACGCGGCGCTTTTCTATCCCCCTCATCGCCATGACGAGCAACCCCAAAAGCACGCTCGCAACATCTTCCGACGTCGCTTTGGTTTTGCCCAAGACGCCCGAAGCTTGCCCCATCGGCATGGCTCCTACCACATCGACCACCATGATGATCGCTTTGGGCGACGCTTTGGCCGTCGTTCTCATGGAAATCGAGGGTTTTACCGCCGAAGACTTCCGCAACTTCCATCCCGGCGGAAAACTCGGCAAAAAACTTTTGCGCGTCCGCGACATCATGCGCGGCGAGGCCGATTTGCCGCTCGTCAAAGAAAGCGACACGATGGCCCACGTTCTTCCCGTCATGACGCAGAAAAGCCTCGGCTGCGCGGGCATCGTCGATGCCAAGGGCCGCCTTTCAGGCATCATCACCGACGGCGACCTGCGCCGCCACATGGCCGACAATCTGACCTCTCTTAAGGCTTCCGAGATCATGACCAAGGCGCCCATGACCGTCGGGCCGTCCCTCCTCGCCGTCGAAGCCCTCAAACTCATGAACGACAAAAAACGCACGCAGGTCTTCGTCGTCGAAGACGGCAAACCCTTGGGTATCCTGCATATTCACGATCTTTTGCGCGCCGGAATCGCCTAAATTTTACGGGCCAGAACCCGCAGGCTCGGCTTGAGGCAGAAAAAGAACTTAACGACCTTGAGCCCGTTTTTCTCGAACAAATGGCGCATTCCCTTGCGCGTGAAATACACAATGTGCTCGGGCGGAAAAACTTCTTTCCACTCCTCAAGGTGGCGCGGCACGCAAAAATGCCCCGCATCCGGCGTCGTCAGGTACAAAATCCCGCCCTTCGCCAAAAGCCTCGACAGACTCTCGACAAAAATTCCGGGGTCGGGAACGTGCTCGATCACTTCGCTCGTATAAACCATGTCGTATGACGGCCCGCGAGAGGCCGCCCACTCTTCGACCGACGCTTTCGAAAAACAGGCTTCGCCGATGCGCTCTTTGTCGCTCGCAACCGCCGCGCCGTCGATGTCGATGCCTTCCGCATCCAGCCCGAGTCTTAACGCCGCCTGCACCGCAAAGCCGTAATTGCATCCGACATCCAGAAATCTCTTCCCCCGCGCGAGCTTTGTCATGCGCCCAATGCGCCGGAGCGCTCGCCTGACCTTCTTTTTTTCCTTGGCGCGGTAATCCGCCTTGTCTTTGTAGTCCTGATAAAACTTCATCAGGTCTTCGTTCGTCGGAAACGGAGAAATCGTGACCGTTCCGCACCCCGGGCACTTCAGAAGATCGTAGCCGTCCTTATGCCCCGCCGCGCAGCCCCCTTCGAGCGCCGCGCCGCACGCCTTGCATGGCGGAAATACTTTGGTCACAACCAGACTCCCTCTAAAACCGAAAACGCCGCGAGGATATCTTTATCTTATCTTCTGGACAACGCCTTTCGTTTTCATCAGATTACAAAAACCTCTGGCTGATTCGAGGGCCATCCTCGACTCCAAAAAAGGAAAAACGGTCGTGACGCCGTCGCTGGAAAGCTGTCCTGCCCTCGTTCTGAACGCCGATTACCGCCCGCTCAGCTATCTCCCTCTTTCGCTATGGTCCTGGCAGGATACCGTCAAAGCCGTCTTCTCGGCCCGCGTCGAAATCGTCTCGGAATACGACCGCACCATCCGCTCTCCTTCCTTCCGCATGCGCTTGCCCAGCGTCGTCGCACTCAAAGAATATATTTCACCCTCGCGCTTCCCCGCCTTCACCCGATTTAACGTCTTTCTGCGCGACCGCTTCTGCTGCCAATATTGCGGCGAGGGCAAACCTACTCCCGAACTCACGTTCGACCACGTCGTTCCGCGCTGCAAAGGCGGCCACACCGTTTGGGAAAACGTCGTCACGGCTTGCGGACACTGCAACACTCTTAAAGGCAACCGCCTGCCTCACCAATGCGGCATGCATCCTCGCCGCACGCCGTGGAAACCAAAAAACGCCGAATTGCAGGAAAATGGGCGTGGCTTCCCGCCAAACTATCTGCACGATAGCTGGCGCGACTTCCTGTACTGGGATACGGAACTCGAACAGGGATAGGTAGATTCTCCCTCCCGATCCCCTTATATTTCATCAACTTATTGATATTTAACCGATTCTCTCATGGCACGGCCCTTGCTTATATGGCCCCAAGGGAGAGCTATGTCATGATCGAAATCGGCGCCGTCGCCTCGGAACAAACCAATCTGACTTTGCGGGACATTACGGCCCCCGCACAGAAGGATTCGGACGGCGTCCCGGAAATCGAGATGAGTTTCGCCGACTTTCTCGACATGATTAATCCGCTCCAGCATATTCCCGTTCTTAGCTCTGTCGTTCGCGCCGTCACCGGCGATGAAATCAGCCCTGCCGCGCGCGTCGCGGGCGACGCTCTTTACGGCGGCATATTCGGCGTCGCTTCGGCCGGGGTCGGTGCTCTCGGCGCTCTGGGCGACGAAGCCGTCGCCGCGCTTAACGATGGGCAATCGGCCTCCGAATTTTTGGTTGCGGCTCTCTCAGGCAACGAAAAGGCCCAAGATATCCAAGTCGCCGACGCCTCGACAGAGACGAAAAAAACGGAGACTGCGGTTGTGGCTCCCGTTGCGCCTCAAGAAGCGAGCCCTCCGGAGACAACTGTGGCCGCCGCCGAAACAACGCCCAGAGAAAAAGTAACGCTGGCAAAAACAAAACTTCCGTTCGGCGGCGTTATGGAAACACCCGTCGCTCTCAGCGCGCGCGGAAATACGGCTGTCGCAAACGCAGGACAGCTAGAAATCCTTCAGGCGCAACGCGCGCTGCGCAACAATCGCTTCGCCGTTGCCACGCCATCGACAACGACCTCGCCGGTTGCCGATACCGCTTCGGCGACGCTGGCGGCCGCTACGGCCAACATGGAGCCTGAAACCCAAAGCGCGATGCAACAGCTTCTCGACGAACTACGGGCCATGAAGGCGATCAATCAATACCAAAACGCGGCAGAAAACACGCCTTTGCCGGGCGAATCCGTCAATATTGTAAACTAGCGCGAAGCCCTATAGATTGTCCCTCGTATTCATAAGCGAGCGGAATCTATGCCTAAAACCTATACCCTTAAAGAAATCGCCGACGCCGTCGGCGGCCGTTTGATCGGCAACGAAAACATTCGCGTCTCGCGTTTGGCCCATCCCGCCGATATCCTCGGCGCGGAAGACCTCGCGCTCGCCATGGACGCCAAGCTTTTGCCTCTTCTTAAAAACATCGACGTTTCCGCCGCCGTCGTCTCGGGCGACGAAAAAGACAGCGCCTTTCTTAAAGCGCGCGTTATCGTTCCGCGCCCGCGCGTCGCGTTAGCAAGATTGACCGCTTTGTTTGTCGAGCCCGTCTTTGTCGCCAAGGGCATTCACAAAACCGCCGTCGTCGAAAAAGGCGCTAAAATCGGCAAAAATCCCGCCATCGGCGCGTTCGTTTACATCGGCCGCGGCGCTCTTATCGGCGACAACGCCGTCATTCATCCCCAAACCTACATCGGCGAAAACGCTTCAATCGGCAACGACTCCCTCATCTATGCCGGAGCCAAAATCGGCGCGGGAACGAAAATCGGCAACCGCGCCATCATTCACTTCAACGCAAGCCTCGGCGCGGACGGCTTTAGTTTCGTCACGCCGCAGGCCGGAAGCGTCGAAACCGCCAAGGCCGAAGGCGAGATCAAGGCTTCGAACACAGTGCTGATCCGCATCTCCTCGCTCGCCCCCGTCGTTGTCGGCGACGATGTCGAAATCGGCGCTAATACCTCTATCGACCGAGGCACCATCGCCTCGACCCGCATCGGCAACGGAACCAAGATCGACAACCAAGTCCAGATCGGCCACAACGTCCAGATCGGCGAAAACTGCATGCTCTGCGGCCGCGTTGGCATCGCGGGTAGCGCCGTTATCGGCAACCGCGTCGTCTTGGGCGGCGCCGTCGGCGTCGCCGACCACGCGACAATCGGCGACGACGCCATCGCTATGGCCATGAGCGGCATTCCGGGGAATGTCCCCGCCCGCGCGCTCGTCGGGGGGCTTCCTGCCGTGCCGCGCGAAAAATTTATGGAAAGACTCCTTTACGTCGGACGGCTTAAGCAATTCTTCAGAAAAATCGAGGGCTTAACCGAACGCGTCGCGAAACTCGAAAAAAATCAGGAAGGCCCCTAACCTCAGCGGGCCAATTGCTTTTCGGCCCTGAAACGTCTATATATCCCTTCCCTTTCAAGGAGGAAAAAATGAACGGACTGAACGAAGAAGACCTGAAGAAAAACGTTAAGGATAAAGATACTTGGGTTCGATTCCTTTATCTCGTCGTTTTCGGCGTCGCCTTCTATCTCTCAATCCTGCTCACATTCGCCGCTTCGATCTTCCAGTTCCTCGCGAAGCTTTTCAGCGGCGCCGCTTTTGCCGGCCTTTCGGAATTCGGCGAAAACCTCGCTACCTATCAGGCTCAGGTCACGCGCTACTTAACCTTCGCCTCGGACGAAAAGCCGTTTCCGTTCGCTCCGTTCCCGGGCAAAAAGTAGCTTCGGATAACAGGGTTGTTTTTGCCGCTTCTTCTCCTGCATAATGCTCTTAGGCAGGAAAGGGAGCCGCTTTGGGGTTTTTATGAATAAATATTACGTCACCACGCCTATTTATTACGTCAATGACGTTCCGCATATCGGCCACGCTTATTGCTCGCTCGCGTGCGACGTTTTGGCCCGCTTTAAACGCCTCGACGGATTCGACGTTATGTTTCTGTCGGGTACAGACGAACACGGGCAAAAAATCGCCAAGACCGCCGCCGCCCTCAAAATGGATACGCAGGCGCTGACCGATAAGGTTTCGCAGAATTTTCGCGACCTTCTGAAGGCGATGAATTTCTCGAACGACGATTTTATCCGCACGACCGAGGCCCGCCACAAAAAGGCCTGCCAAGCCCTATGGAACAAACTCGTCGAAAACGGCCAGATTTATCTCGGCAAATACGAAGGCTGGTACGCCGTCCGCGACGAGGCCTACTACGGCGAAGACGAACTGACCGACGGCCCCAACGGCAAAAAAATCGCCCCCTCCGGCGCAGAATGCGAGTGGGTCGAGGAACCGAGCTATTTCTTTAAGCTTTCGGAATGGGGCGACAGGCTCCTTAAATTCTACGACGAAAATCCAGACTTCATCCTGCCGCTCGTGCGCCGCAACGAAGTCGCCAGCTTCGTCAAATCCGGCATGCACGATCTTTCCGTCTCGCGCACGGCCATTTCGTGGGGAGTCCCTGTCCCGAACGACCCCAAGCACGTCATGTACGTCTGGCTCGACGCGCTGACTAACTACATCACCGCGCTCGGCTATCCCGATACCGACGCCCCAAAATACAAAAAATTCTGGCCCGCCGACGCCCACGTCGTCGGAAAAGACATTCTGCGCTTCCACGCCATCTACTGGCCCGCATTCCTCATGGCCGCAGGTCTTCCTACGCCTAAGCGCGTCTTCGCTCACGGCTGGTGGACCAACGAGGGCCAGAAAATCTCAAAGTCCCTCGGCAACGTCATCGATCCCTACGATCTTTTGAAAACATACGGTCTCGATCAGACGCGCTATTTTTTGATGCGCGAGGTTCCGTTCGGCAACGATTGCGACTTCTCCAAAGCCGCCGTGATCCGCCGCATCAACAGCGACCTCGCCAATGGCATCGGCAACCTTGCCCAACGTTCGCTCTCTCAAATCGCTAAAAATTGCGGCGGCGCGGTTCCGAAATCCGGCGCTTTCTCCGACGACGACAAAGCCCTTCTCGACAAAGCGCGCGGAACTCTGCTCCTCGTCCGGCAGGAAATCGACGTACAGGCGTTCCACAAAGCGCTCGATCTCGTTTGGGGCGTCATTTCCGCCGCCGATTCCTACATCGACAAGCAAGCGCCTTGGTCTTTAAAGAAAACGGATACCGCGCGCATGGAAACCGTTTTGTACGTTCTGGCCGAAACTCTGCGCTACATCGGCATTCTGCTTCAGCCCTTTATGCCCGATTCAGCCGGAAAGCTTCTCGACCAACTGGCCGTGCCTTCGGATGCGCGTACCTTCGCGCATCTGACCGATGCTTATGCCCTTAAGTCCGGCACGCCTTTGCCTGCGCCGCAGGGGCTTTTCCCGCGCTACGTCGAAAACGCTTAAAGCTGCCGGATGCGCCAGCCGCCTTCTTCTTCGCGAGCCGCGTACGGCACGGCGTTGGGGAATATCTGGTCGATCCCCGTCAGGCTGAAGACAAGCGCACGGAGCCATGCGCCGTGCGTAACCAGAAGCAATCTCTCTTTATCGTAACTCTTTAGAAGATCGAAAAGAGCCGTCGACGCGCGCGCAATCAACTCTTCCTTCGTCTCCGCCCCCTCTGGTTGTCGGGTCTTCGATATCCAGTCTTCGGGCCCTCTCTCGGAAAATATCGCCGGATCCGCCGCGTGCACCTCTTCGTGCGTCAGGCCCTCTGCCGAGCCCCAGCTGCGCTCGATTAGCCGTTCGTCAAAAACAAGCGGGCATTTCTTCGTCTCGCCTATGATCCGCGCCGTCATCGCCGCACGGTCGAGCGGACTCGACACGATGACATCGAACGCGTGCCGCGCCAAAAGAGCCGCCGCTTTCCCGGCCTGCATTTTCCCCGTTTCGTTAAGCGGGACGCCGTGCGTCCGCCCCTGCATGCGGTTCTCGACGTTCCAGTCCGTTTCTCCGTGCCTTAGAAAAAAGAATTCCCGCATTATTCCTTCACGTCTGCCGCTATGCGCATCGTCACAATCTTCGTCGGGGCCTCGACCGCGCCGTTATTATACGACGCTCCGGCCTTGATCTTGTCTACAAACTCCATCCCGGAGACAACCTGCCCCCAAACGGTATATTGGCCGTCGAGATGCGGCGTTTCGTCGAAGCAGATAAAAAACTGGCTGTCGCCGCTGTCGCGGCTTGCCGCGCGCGCCATCGAAACCGTCCCGCGCTTGTGATGCTCACGCGAGAATTCGGCCTTCAGCTTCTGCCCCGAGCCCCCCGTCCCGTCGCCCTTAGGATCGCCCGTTTGAGCCATGAATCCCGGGATGACCCGATGAAAAGACAATCCGTCGTAGAACTTCTGGCGAACCAATTCTTTAATCCGCGCGACATGGCCGGGCGCGAGGTCGGGACGCAGCTGAATCACGACGCGTCCATCGGGAAGATCGAGGTAAATCGTGTTTTCGGGGTCGAGCGCAGGCTCTGCGGATGACGACATGGGATATACTCCGGGTGTGAGGACGAGAAGGGCGGCAAAAAGCCGGATAAAGCGCGAAATCATGGGTTATCCAAGGATTGTTGGTTTTGAAAAGGTTTTGGAATATAAACGGAAAATCTTTTAAAATGTTTTAATATCCAAGCCATGAACAAAAATCGCGCCCTTCTGCTGGATCGTGACGGCGTCATTAACGCCGATACAGACTATGTCGGCACTATCGAGCGCTTCACTTTTCTTCCCGGTTTGTTCCCCTTTCTGCGCTCGGCCCGGGATTTGGGGTTTCGTCTGGCCGTTCTTACCAACCAGTCCGGCGTCGCCCGCCGCTATTATTCGGCCGACGACTTCTATCGCCTTACCGACTACATGCTGACCGAACTCCGCCGCGAGGGCATCGATATCGAGCTTGTTTTGGCCTGCTTTGAATTCGAGGGCGGCTCGGACCCCGCTTATGCCCGCCAGAGCTTTTGGCGCAAGCCTTCCCCGGGCATGGTTCTCGAAGCCGTCCGCCGCCTCGATCTCGACCCTTCGCGCTCGGCTTTCCTTGGAAACGAAATGACCGATATGCGCGCCGCCGGGGGCGGCGGAATCCGCCAGCGCCTTCTTATGACAAAAGAACTTTTCACGCCGCCGCCGGGCGTCAATGTCGTTAAAAATTATAACGACGCGCTATCTCTTTTGGCTAAGGCTCGGTCTGCCTGAATTCTTCCGGAAACGAAGCGCCCGCTCCTGTATCCGTGCGCAGGCCGCCGAGGTTCTTGAGATAAAAATGGAACGCAACGGACGTGCCCGAGCTGATATCCGCGCGGTTTGTTTCGTCGTGCGCCACGTTGACGCCAAAAGCGAAACATTCGTCGTTATACAGAAGCGACAAACTTAGATTGCGCGGCCCCGGCTGCGGATCGAACGCTTGCGTGTGCGATCCCGTGATGGTCCAATACTTCGCAAACCTTGACGACAATCCGAACGTCGCCTGACGGACTTCGTTATAGGCATTCGTCGACGTGTCGAGCTGATAAGCCTGCATATACCTTGCCGACGGACGAAAAACCGGAACGCCGAACGATAGCGTCGCGTCCTGCCTCTGCGGCGAAAAATCGTCTTCCGACAAACGAAACCCGTAGTTGGCGCTGAGCCATTCCGCAGGCGAAAAATCGACGCGGCCGACATAGTCCGACGCGCGCGTCGAAAGCCCCGACATCGCCGAAAAACCGCTGTTGGGCGAAAAGCTATAACTGCGGCCGCTGAAAATATCGATGCGCGCGCCGTTATCGGCCGTGATCGAGTTGCGCAAACCGTAAGTCACCCGGCTCCCGTCTTCGATCAGGTCGCTGCCTGTGAAGCGATTGGAAGAAAACAGATTCGTCTCGTCGAATTCGACATCAAGGCTGTCTTCGAGCGGCTGCTTGGCGATAGCCCTTATGTCCGGCGCCGCCGTCAACGAGACAATCGGCTCCAGCATCTGCTGATATCCGTGCCCGCGCCGCCCGAACGGATATCTCATGACGACGTTGGCCTGCCCAAAAGCTCTTGTATAAGACGCTTCGTTATATACGTCCGTCTTGTTCGTCGCCACGACGTTCTCGGCCCAATAGCTATCGGCGCGCATGAGTCCGGACAACGTCGTCACGAGTCCTGTCGTGGACACCAGCTGCCTTTGCCACCCGGCGTTGAGCGACAAGCGCCTTGTATCCGGCCCCTGTTGCGCGAGCGTTTTTCCCGAATTGCTGCGCGACGTCACGAGCATATTGCCGTCGAGCGACCACCGCCCGCCCAACGTCTGCCCGGGATCGCCCAGCGCGCTGAAGCTTACGGAAGGCAGAACAACCGGCTCGGAAACGTTCGCCCCAACGCGTAAATCCTGAAAGTAGTATGAGTTTGCGACTATGTAATCGCGCCCTTTAAATCCCTCGATATACGCGCGGCTTATCGTCTGATCTATCGATGATATCGCATAGCGCTGCAGATAGCTCTTGTCGGACACATATTGGA
>CAYUPD010000007.1:18764-19147 GCA_964446645.1 uncultured Rhodospirillaceae bacterium | reverse complement strand
TCTTTATCGGTTGATCCGGAGCGGAATAGGAACAGGCATTTTCGATTACGTTGATAAAAACACGCCGCAGGGCCGAGGCGTCGGCTTCCACAAGAGGCAGGTTTTCAGGACAATCAAACACGACTTGACGTTCTTTGAGGCGGCGGTCAAGGCGGGCCATCGCCAGCTCGATTACGTCATGTACGTTTGTGAGCTTTTTATTGTACTGCATGTTTCCCGTGACAAGCTCGGTCATGTCGAGGAAATTTTCGATAAATATCGTCCCCAGGTTGTGATCCATGCCGCGGCGCATAAACACGTGCCGCTGATGGAATTGAACCCGGGAGAGGCCATTAAAAATAATGTTATCGGAACTCGAACTGTCGCAAACGCCTGCGATAAAT
>CAYUPD010000007.1:0-18754 GCA_964446645.1 uncultured Rhodospirillaceae bacterium | reverse complement strand
GTCATGTCGAGGAAATTTTCGATAAACCGGTCGAGGCGGTCGGATTCCTGCTCAATGTGCGCAACCAGAACGAGCCGTTTTTCCGGAGGAATATCGTTCCAGTCGTTACTCAGATTTCTCGAGGTCAGGATGATGTTGTCGAGAGGAATGCGCATATCATGGCTGACCGAGGACAGAAGACTCGTTCGGAGCTTCTCCATTTCCGTCTGAAGGCGCGCCTGGGCTACATCCGTCACGAGTTTTGCGCGTTCGATGGCCGAGGCGGTCTGATACGTCAGGCTCGACAGATAATGATTTTGGGAAGACGTCAGCGATTTACCATCATTGACTTTGACGGCAATAACGCCGACGGCATTGGCTCCCGCCAGAAGGGGAATCCCGAAGAAAGGAACTCCGGGCAGCGTGTCGGACTGGAATCCGGCGGGTTTACGATGCCTCCACGCCAGTCCATCGCGGCGTTTGACGCCATGTCCAGAGTCAAGTCGGCGGGGACGGAAGCGACGATTTCAAGCTGTTCGTTATGGGGAAGCAATATGGCGACTTGGGCTCCCAAAGCTATGGCAACGCGCCGAACGGTTGCTTGCGCGACATCGTCGATGGTCGCAGCGGCGGCGATGCTTTTGGTGAAATCGTACAGAGATTGAGTGTGTTCGGCATGGCGGCGCGTAATATCTATTTCATGACGTGTTCGGTTTGCGAGAAAACATATGAGGCCGCATGTTGCGGCAAAGAAGAAGAGGAGAACGACGCTGATTTCCTGATTCCGCGAGAAAAAATTATCCGGGGGGATGACAAGCGCCGCTAGTGCGGCGCAGGAGAGAAACGTTGCGAAAAGCGACGAGACAAAATCGATGTCTAAGGCAACGAGAAGGACGGCTGGTATAAAAAAGAAGGGTAAAAATATCGGCTCAATGTAATAACCCAAAAGCAGAGCCACAAGATATGAAAGACCGACGATAAATATTGTCTTGCTAAAATGTTTTAAGCTGAACCGCCAGAAGGACGTTTCCGAAGAATATGACGGCTTCTGCTCAACAAGCGGTTGCCCCGTCGTTTCCGTGTCGTTGATGAGAAGGAGATTGAAGCCTTCGCCGTTCCGGATGACGGCGGCCGCAACGGACGGACGCGTCAATCTGGACCAGAAAGACCGGCGCGATTTGGCAAGGATAATCGTGTTGACGTTGCGTTCCCGGGCAATGCGCAAGATTTCAGCCGATACGTCTTCGCTCGTGACGGTCATCGTCTCCGCGCCCATGCTTTCGCCAAGCGCCAAGGCCTGCGATATATTAGTGCGCGCTTTATCCGACAAACGGACGTGACGGCTCGTTTCGACGTAAAGCACAATCCAAGAGGCTTGGCGCCTTTCCGCGCTTCGCTTGGCGGCGCGGACAAGGGGGATTGCCTGATTATCGTCCGAGATACAGACCATGACGCGGTTGCTGGTCGGCCATGGCCCGGAAATGGAATGACGGCGCATCAGGTCCGTCATTTGTTCATCTACGCGTTCCGCAGCTTGCCGGAGGGCGAGTTCGCGCAGTGCCGTCAGATTGCCCGGCGTAAAGAAACGGTTGACGGCAAGACGAGCCTGCTCGGGAATATAAACTTTTCCTTCCTTTAGCCTTTGCAATAATTCGTCGGGGGGAAGATCGATCAATTCGATGGATTTTGCCGATTGCACGACGCTATCGGGCACTGTTTCGCGGACTTTTACTCCAGTAATACCCGCAACGACATTGTTTAGGCTCTCAATGTGCTGAACGTTCAGCGTCGAGTAGACGTCGATTCCGGCCTCAAGAATTTCTTGTACGTCCTGATAACGCTTCGGATGCCTTACGCCGGGAATATTGGTATGGGCCAACTCATCGACCAGAACGAGCTTGGGCTTGCGCTTTAAAATGGCGTCGAGATCCATTTCCTCAAACTTCAATCCGCGATAATCGATCTTTTGCCGAGGAATAACTTCGATTCCTTCGGCTAAAGCCAGAGTTTCGCTGCGCTGATGCGTTTCGACGATCCCGATAACCGTATCAATGCCGTCGCCCAAACGCGCTTTTGCCGCGCCGAGCATGGCGTAGGTTTTTCCGACGCCGGGCGCGGCGCCGAGGAAAATTTTTAATTTTCCGACGCTTTCGCTTTTGGCTTCTTTAAGAAGCGCTTCGGGTGAGGGGCGTTTGTCTTCGTCGGTCATGGGTTATGCGGCGGAGTTTCGGACGATGGGGCCGTAATGTCAAGAGCGCGATTGATCGCCAGTACGTTGACGCGTTTTTCTCCCAGAACGCCGAACGTCCGGGGCGTCGTGTTTGAGGAGATAAGAGCTTCGATTTGAGGCAAAGTCAGGCCTCTTGCGAGCGCAATGCGCGGGGCCTGATATTTAGCCGACGCTACGGAAATATCCGGGTCGAGCCCGCTGGCGGAAGCCGTTACGAGATCAACCGGGATGGGGCGCGTATCTTCCATTTTACGCAATTTGGCTGCGCGTGAAAGGACGGCATCTATTAATTTTCCGGACGTCGGAGACAAGTTGCTTCCCGATGAATTTGCGGCGTCGTATCCGATTCCGGCCGCCGATGGACGCGAATGGAAGTATTTTTCGCTCAAAAAATTCTGGCCTATGAGCGTAGAGCCGACAACGTTATTTCCGTCTTTAACGAGGCTTCCGTTTGCTTGGTATGGAAATAAGGATTGTCCAACGGCGGTCATCAGCAAGGGATACCCGATGCCTGTCAGAAGGGTCAGAAATATCAAAAGCCTAAATGTGGAGCGCAGGTCTTTGATCATAACTATGTTCCCATGAACGTGCTGACAATCGTATCGATAGCTTTGATTCCGACAAAGGGCAGGGCAATTCCGCCGATGCCGTAGATCGCCAAGTGATGTCTTAATACGACGCTGGCCGGGGCCGGAGAAAATTTGACGCCGCGCAAAGCCAAGGGAATAAGCGCGATCAAGACAAGGGCGTTGAAAATTATGGCGGATAAAATAGCGCTTTCGGGACTGCGCAAATGCATAACATTTAAAACGGCCATATTCGGGTAGATGCTAACGAACAGAGCGGGGAGAATAGCAAAATATTTTCCGACATCGTTGGCGAGAGAAAACATCATCAGAGTGCCCCGGCTCATCAGGAGTTGTTTTCCGATCATAACGATCTCGATAAGCTTTGTCGGATCGTTGTCGAGATCAATCATGTTCCCGGCTTCGCGCGCGGCCATCGTGCCCGTGTTCATGGCTACGCCGACATCGGCTTGGGCGAGGGCGGGGGCGTCGTTCGAACCGTCTCCGCACATGGCGACGAGTTTTCCGGCGGCCTGCTCCTTCCTGATGAGATCGAGTTTCATTTCGGGAGACGCTTCGGCCAGAAAATCATCGACCCCGGCCTCTGCTGCAATCGCGGCCGTTGTCGTTGGATTGTCGCCCGTAATCATGATGGTTCGTATGCCCATGCGGCGCAGGGCGGCAAAGCGTTCGTGAATATTCGGCTTAACGATATCCTTAAGATGAACGAGGCCTAAGACACTGTTATTTTTCGAGACCAGCAACGGGGTTCCGCCGGATTTTGCGATGTGGTCGATGGCGTTCTCTACTTCCCGGCTCTTAAAGTTTCCACATAGCGCTACAATGGAATCCGGAGCGCCCTTGCGTATGGAAAGGGAGTCCGTATCGACGCCGCTTACGCGCGTGTTGGCGCTGAATGGCACAAAACGCATGCTGGATTTCATCTCTATCGCGGCGTCAAATCCATAGGCTTCTTTGGCGAGGCGAACGATGGACTTTCCTTCCGGCGTATCGTCGGACAACGAGGCCAAAAAAGCGGCCTCGGCCAGTTCCCTTTTTCTTGTGCCGCTGACGGGAATGAATTCACTGGCCATGCGGCTGCCCTCGGTGATGGTGCCTGTTTTATCGAGCAGCAGCGTATCGATGTCGCCTGCGGCCTCGACGGCGCGGCCCGACTTCGTGATGACGTTACAGGTTACAAGGCGATCCATGCCGGCAATCCGGATGGCCGATAAGAGGCCGCCGATCGTCGTCGGAATAAGAGCTACGAACAGAGCAATAAGATAAATGACGGGAATCAGCTTCCCGCTGAAAGCTGCAAAACCCTGCAGCGTCACGCATACAATCAAGAAAATCAGAGTCAGGCCGACCAGCAAAATATCCATTGCGATTTCATTCGGAGTCTTTTGCCGTCGCGCGCCTTCGACCAGTCCGATCATCCGGTCCAGAAAAGTCTCGCCGGGATTGGTGCAAATTTCGACGACGATCCTATCCGAAATAATGCGCGTGCCTCCCGTCACGGCCGAGCGGTCGCCGCCGGATTCGCGAATGACGGGCGCGGATTCTCCGGTAATGGTCGACTCGTCGACGGTGGCGATGCCTTTAACGACATCGCCGTCGCCGGGAATGATATCGCCCATTTCAGCGACGATGAGGTCTCCGCTGCGAAGTTCCGCTGCCGGAACGGAGACGTAGTCCGTCGCATCGACGCTCGATATCTTTTTGGCCATCGTTTCGGTTTTTGTTTTGCGCAGGTTCTTGGCTTGCGCCTTGCCCCGGCCTTCGGCGACGGCTTCGGCGAAGTTTCCGAATAAAACGGTAAACCAAAGCCAGAGAGAAATCTGTAAGTCGATCAGCGACGGCGTCCCGCGTACGGCATCGCGGATAGCGAGAATGCTTGCGAGAACGCTTGCAACGCCGACCGTAAACATAATCGGATTTCGCAACAGTGCATTCGGCTTTAACTTGATTACGGCGCCTTTTGCGGCGTCTTTCAAGAGGCCGGGATCAAGGAGGGCTGTGCGTCTATATTTTCTGGCCATCGCGTGTCCCTAATTGGAGAAAAGAGAAAGATGCTCGGCAATAGGACCAAGCGCCAGAACCGGGAAGTAAACGAGACCTCCAAAAAGAATGATGATCGATATCAACAGAGTTACGAACAAGGGTCCTTGAGTCGAAAAAGTACCGGCGGACGGCGGGACGATTTTCTTTGAGGCCAAAGATGCATACGCATAGATAGTCTGAGTTAGTCCATGCGGTCCGTTGGTTGTTACGGAGGCGGCGGCTGAGGGCACTAGCAAACTGACTGCGCCGAGACAGAGCGTGCAGATCGGAACGATAAGCATGACAAATCCGGCCAGTTTTATTTCGTTAGCCTCAATCTTCTTGCCTAGATATTCGGGCATGCGTCCGATTTTAAGACTGGCAATAAAGACGGTAATCATGCCGTAGATAAGAAAACCATATCGTCCGTAGCCGATCCCGCCGTAGACCACCTCGCCGAACAGCATATTCAGAAGCGGAACGATCGCGCCGAGAGGCATATAGCTGTCGATCATCGAATTGACGGAGCCTTGCGTTGTCGATGTCGTGGCGACGGTCCATAAGGCGGAGTTGAAAATGCCGAAGCGGACTTCTTTGCCTTCCATATTGCCGCCCGGATTGATACTGGTGATTTTCTGGTCGATGTTCAGTTTCTCGAAAGTCGGATGCGGCATTTTTTCGAAGTAGATGCAAAGAGCGACCAGACAGAGAAAAAAAACGGTCATGCCGACAAGTAAAGTCCATCCTTGTTTTTTGTCTTTAAGCATCTGCGCAAAAGACAGAACCAATGCGACGGGAACCATAAGAATGGCGACCATTTGCATGAAATTCGAAAACGGAGTCGGATTTTCATAAGGATGCGCGGCGTTAGCGTTAAAGAAGCCTCCCCCGTTTCCGCCGAGAATTTTAGCGGCGACTTGGCTCGCCACCGGGCCTTGGGCAATCATCTGGTCTCCGCCGTCAAGCGTTTGAGCATGTATGAACGGAACCATAGTTTGAGGGACGCCCTGCCAGATCAGCAGGAGCGAAAATATCAACATCAAAGGCAGGAGAACGTAGACGATAGAGCGCGTCAAATCGGCGTAAAAATTTCCTATAATCGGGCTTTCTTTTTGGACAAACGCGCGCGCGATAACGAAGGAAACGCATAATCCGGTCGCACAGGACAAAAAGTTCTGCGACGTCAGCCCGACCATTTGGCTGAAGAAACTTAACGTTTTCTCGCCTGCGTAGGATTGCCAGCCCGTATCGGCGAGATAGGAAATGACGATGTTGAAGGCGAGCGAAGGAGGCAGGTCTTCAAAGTTTTGGGGATTCCACGGCAGATGACCCTGATAAAGCAAGATCAGGAAGAGTAAGACGGCTCCGGAAAAATTAAATACAAGCAGCGAAAAGGTATATTGCCTCCAATCCTGCTCTTCGCGAATTTGAGGGCCTGCGATTTTTTCTATCAGGCGTTCGACGGGAGCGAAAATAAAACCTCCGCCGGATGTTTTTGTCGCAAAAAGGCGCGTGAAGACATAGGCAAGCGGCAAAGACACGGCCAGAGTGACCATGATAAACAGTAAATATTGGAGAAAAGCGTTTCCGATCATAAACGCCGCCTAAAATTTCTCAGGGTGGAACAAGGCATAGACCAAATAAAAGGCAAGAGCCACGGATACGAAACCTCCAAGGTATAAGTCGAGAACCACGAGAGGACTCCGGCCAAAAAGTTAAAACATGGAATTCCGGAACGAAGTTATCGAAAACTAGGTTAAATTGAGGTAAAGAACGCTCGCGCGAAATATGAGCATCGAGAATTTATGTCAATAAATAGAGCTTAGAACGATTCTGTCTATTGACCGCCCGACAATGTGCATATTAACAAGTACATCCATATTCCATTTGATGGGAGTCGCCCATGAAAACGTCAAAGAAGAAGAATTCAAAGAGTATTTCGAAGGGTAAAAACAATCAACATACGTCTCCTAAAACGGACATAGAAATCTCTCAGGCAGCCGCCCTGAAACCGATCCTCGATATTGTGCGCGCCAGACTCGGAATTCCCTTAAAATATGTATCTCCCTACGGACACTATAAAGCCAAAGTATCTCTCGATTATATTGCGTCGTTGAAAAAACGTCCCAACGGCAAAATGATCCTCGTTACGGCGATCAATCCGACCCCCGCGGGCGAAGGCAAAAGCACGACGGCGATCGGTCTAAACGACGCTCTCAATCTTATCGGCAAGAACGCCCTCATCTGCCTTCGCGAGCCGAGCTTGGGGCCGTGCTTCGGTCAAAAAGGCGGGGCTACGGGCGGCGGGTATGCGCAAGTCGCGCCGATGGAAGACATCAACCTTCATTTTACCGGAGATTTCCATGCTATCGGAACCGCCAATAATTTACTGGCGGCGCTGGTCGATAACCACATTTATTGGGGCAACTCTCTCGGCCTCGATGCGCGGCGCATTACATGGCGGCGCGCACTGGACATGAACGACAGGGCTTTGCGTCACATCGTCCAGTCTCTCGGCGGTACCGGCAACGGCTATCCTCGAGAAGATGGGTTCGATATTACGGTCGCGTCCGAAGTCATGGCTATTTTCTGTCTCGCCAGCGACATGGCCGATTTGCAACGCCGATTGGGCAATATCATCGTCGGACAAACAAAAGACCGCCGTTACGTTCGCGCAAACGAGCTTCATGCCGTCGGGTCGATGACGGCATTGTTGAAAGACGCGCTTGAGCCAAATCTCGTGCAAACTTTGGAAAATAATCCGGCGTTCGTTCACGGGGGGCCTTTTGCCAACATCGCACACGGTTGTAATTCGGTCATTGCGACGAAAGCGGCGCTTAAGCTCGCCGATTATGTCGTGCTTGAGGCCGGATTCGGCGCCGATCTTGGAGCGGAGAAATTCTTCGACATTAAATGCCGCAAGGCCGGGCTGAAGCCCGATTGTACGGTTCTTGTTGCGACAATCCGTGCCCTGAAGATGCATGGCGGGGTTGCCAAGGAGGACTTGAAGACGGAAAATCTCGAGGCTCTGGAAAAAGGATTTTCGAATCTCGACCGGCATATCTCCAATATCAAGAAGTACGGCGTACCGGTTGTCGTATCCATCAACCGTTTCAGCACAGATACGCAGGCCGAAATGGACTTGCTTTGCCGCCTGGTCGAGAAGCGTAAGGTCAAATGCATCATGGCCGATCATTGGGGGTCGGGCGGCGCGGGGGCGGTCGATCTTGCCCACGAGGTTGTTCGTACGATCAAAGCCACGCCATCCAAGTTTAAGCCGCTTTACCCGGACTCCATGCCGCTGTCCGAAAAGATACGGACTGTTGCGCGCGAAATTTACGGCGCGGCGGATATCGCAATCGATCCGGAAGCCGAAAAGAAGCTTTTGGAGTTTGAAAAAGACGGCTTCGGAAAGTTTCATGTGTGCATCGCCAAGACGCAGTACAGTTTAACGACGGATCCTGCAGTCAAAGGCGCTCCCAAAGGGCATATTATTCCCGTCCGAAGCGTTCGCCTGTCGGCGGGGGCCGAGTTTGTCGTCGCTCTGTGCGGCGATATTATGACGATGCCGGGACTTCCGCGCGTTCCTGCCGCCAATAACATTACGGTGACGGCGGACGGAAAGATTGCGGGGTTGTTCTAAAACGTTGTTGCGTCTTCCTTCTGTTTTTCGCCATCATGCGTTTGCCTGTTTGTGGTTAAGCCGGTTGCTGGCGACCACGGCGGCCGTCATGCAAAGCGTGGCCGTCGGCTGGCTTGTTTATTCCGTTGCGCGCCATACATATGACGAACGCGTAAGCATGTTTCTCGTCGGAATGATCGGGCTTGCCCAATTCGTGCCTATGTTCGCCCTTGTTTTGATAGCGGGCGAGGCTGCCGATCGTTATGACAGGCGCAAGATATTATTCTCATGCATTATCATGCAATTGTTCTGCGCTGCCGCTTTTACGGCGGAGTCGATGCAAGAGCATATTTCGTTGACGACGATTTTTATTATTGCAGGGTTTTTTGGCGTGGCGAGGGCTTTTATGATGCCTGCGTCTGCCGCCGTCGTTCCGCTTTTAGTTCCGCGCGAAGAGCTGACGCGCGCAATTGCTTTTAACACGTTAAGCATTCAAAGCGGCATCATTATAGGCCCGTGGATAGGGGGGATGTTGTGCGCCGTCTCTCCCGCCGTTGCCAACGGAACGGCCTTTGCTATTTATCTGTTGGCGGCTTTGGCCGGTTTTATTCTTGTCAAGCTCCCGGTTAATACGAAGCCGTCCGGAAACAACGGAACCTCTCGTTTGGCGATGATCCGCGAGGGGCTTGTCCATTTACGGGACAGTAAAGTTGTGCTTGGTGCCATTTCTCTCGATTTGTTCGCCGTTCTATTAGGGGGCGTTACGGCGCTCTTGCCCGCGTATGCCAAGGATATTCTCAAGATAGGGCCTGAAGGTTTCGGCTATCTGCGCATGGCGTTTGCGCTCGGAGCCGGAGGAATGAGCCTTGCGCTTGCATTAAGGCCTCTCAAACGCCATGCGGGAAGATGGATGCTCGGCGGCGTAACCGTATACGGTTTGGCGACCCTTTGTTTCGCTTTTTCCCGAGAAACCGCCCTGTCGTTGGTCGTGCTTGCCGTCGCCGGGGCGGCTGACTCGATATCCATCTTTGTAAGGCAGAATCTCGTTCAAATCTTGACGCCGGATGCAATGCGCGGGCGCGTGTCGGCGGTATCAAGCCTGTCGATCAGCGCTTCCAATGAACTTGGAGAATTCGAAAGCGGCGTAGCGGCGCGTTTGTTGGGAGTCGTAGGTTCGGCTGTTTTTGGGGGAGTCGGCGCTGTTGTCGTTACTGCTGTATGGGCAAAAATATTCCCTGCCTTACGCAAAACCGATCATTTGATGCCGCAAAAAATCTAGAGGAGTTATATTTTTTTGACCTGCATTTTAATGGGGCCTTCGGCGCGCCCATGAATGAACTGATCGACGTAAGGATTGCCGGAATGATCGATTTCATCCTTCCGGCCTTGCCAAATAATGCGTCCCTCATAAAGCATGGCAATCCGATCGGCAATCTTGCGCGCGCTTGCCATATCGTGCGTGATCGATAAGGCCGTTGCGCCGACATCGCGTACGCATTTGACGATCAATTCATTGATGACATCCGCCATGATGGGGTCGAGCCCTGTCGTCGGCTCGTCGAAAAAGATGATTTCGGGCTTGGAGGCGATAGCGCGGGCGAGGGCGACGCGCTTTTGCATGCCGCCGGAGAGTTCGGCGGGATAAAGCTCGCCGATATCCGGCGTAAGGCCTACGGCGGCCAAAGTTTCGATCGCACGCTCTTTGGCTTCTTTGGCCGAAATGCGCGGAGCCTGAATGAGTTTGAAGGCGACATTACGCCAAACGGGCAGTGAATCGAACAAGGCAGAGCCTTGGAACAGCATGCCGAACTTCGCTTGATGTGCATCGAGCCTGCTGCGCCGGAGATTCGTCGCATCTTCTCCGTCGATTTTGACCGTTCCGCTGTCGGCATCCATAAGCCCGAGAATGCACTTAAGCATGACGGATTTGCCGGTTCCCGAGCCGCCGATGATGACAACGGATTCCCTTTTTCCCACGGACAAATCGATTCCCCGCAAGACATGGTTGGAACCGAAAGATTTCGTTAAGCCTAAAAGCTCTATTTTTGGCGCGTCGGTCATTTCATTTTCCGGCAAAGAACAGGCCGGTCAGCAGATAGTTGACGATAAGGATAAGGATGGAAGCGGAAACGACGGCGTTTGTCGTTGCTTTGCCGACGCCCTGCGCGCCGCCTCTGGAGTTAAAACCGTGGTAGCAGCCCATTAAGGTTATGATGAAGCCGAAAGCGGCGGCTTTCCATAACCCGGACGTAACGTCGCGAAACTCGAGATATTGCCATGTCTGGGAGATGTAATTGGCAGCGTTGAACTTTAAGTCGTACACACAAACGAGGAATCCGCCGAAGACACCGACGATATCTCCGATGATAACGAGAAGTGGGAGCATCAGCGTTCCGGCAATCAGGCGCGGTGCAATCAAATATTTTATGGGGTTAGTCGAAAGGGTCGATAGCGCGTCGATTTGTTCCGTGACGCGCATAGTGCCCAGTTCTGCGGCGATGGAGGCTCCGATGCGTCCGGCGACCATAAGACCTGCCATAACCGGCCCCAGTTCGCGCGTGATGGACAGGACGACGACTGTTGGAATGGCGCTTTCCGCGTCGAAGCGCGAAAACCCCGTATGGCTCTGGAGAGCAAGAACCATTCCGGTGAACAAGGTCGTTAAGCCGACGACGGGCAGGGAATAGTAACCGATGTCGAGAAATTGCTTAAGCGTCTGGCGGATATAAACGGGAGGGACAAAACAATGCTTAACGCCGCGCAATCCAAACCGGGTTAAGCGTCCGACAACCGAAAGAAACTCGATGAGCGTGCGACCAATAAGAGCGAGGGGATTCATGCTAAAGTATGGCCTTAATTGTGCGGAAAACGGGGAAAATCCTATCGAAGGGAACGGCACAAGTCAAAGAAATTGATAGGGGATTGATGTAACTTCATGATGTTGCTATAATCGCGACCCATCGTAGATACCGATCCTTTCCCTTTCCCTAACAGAAGAATGAGAGAACAGAAAATGACTTCCTTTTCTACAAAAACCATCGTTTTAACTGCGGTTGTTGCCGTAGGCGTCCTCATGTCAAGTGCGGCTCACGCAGCCGTCCTTCGTACCGCCAGCGGGGCCACTGTGACGACAAAGGAAGGAACGGCCGTTCTTATTGGCGGTGTTAAAATGTGCGATGCCGAGTATATCGGCGATCAGGAAGGCGTTGTCTACTTTGATTTCAACAGAAGCGGCTTGACGAAGAAATACAAGAACGATCTTCGGGCGTTGGCTGCGAAGATTCGTAGAGGCGGCGATAAGGTTTCCGTTGTCGGATTTTCGGATCGTATGGGCAACGCGGCATATAACGAAAAGTTGGCTTTAAACCGCGCCAAGGCTGTGCGGGATTTTCTGGTTGCCAAGGGCGTGAAGGCCAACAAGATTGAAGTTCGTTCTCTTGGAAATTCTTCGTCCAAGACGGATTGCGATGCCGATTTGGCTCGGGACGAAATGATTTCATGCCTCAGCGAAGATCGTCGCGTCGAAATCGAGATCAAGTAACGCGAGCCGATGGTTAATGCTTTAAGGCGAGGATCGGAAAGCAAAAGTTTCTGATCCTCGCCTTTAGTATATATTTCAATATGTTATCAAGGGGGCTTCATGTTTGATATTAATTCTCTGTTCGTTTCGACGGCATTTGCACAAGAAGCGCTTCCGGTTGCGGCTGACGAAGCAAGCCAATCGGCGATGATGAATTACCTGCCGTTTATACTTATTTTTGCGGTTTTCTATTTTCTGGTTATTCGTCCGCAGCAAAAGAAATTGGCCGATCAGGAGAAAATGATCAAAGCGCTTCAGCGCGGAGATCGGGTCGTAACGTCGGGCGGAATTCACGGCAAAATTGCCAAAATCGGAGATGAGGGATACCTTATGCTTGAGATTGCCGATGGTGTTGAAATCAGGATCGACAGAGACAACATTCTGGCTTTGGAGAATAAGATGGAAGTGACCTCAAGTCCTGTCGGTGAGGGCGGAAAAAAATAATGGTTTATTTAGAACGCTGGAAGATCATCCTCATCGCCGCAGTATGCGCGATCGGTATTCTGTATTCTGCGCCGAACATGCTCGGCAAGGAGCAGGCCGAATGGTTGCAGGCGCACACGCCGTCTTTCTTTCCAAATCAGACGGTAAATCTTGGACTTGATCTTCGCGGCGGTTCGCATCTTTTGTTGGAGGTCGAGGCCGATACGGTTGTCGAAGAGCGCCTGCAGATGGTCGTCGATCAGGTACGCGCGGCGTTGCGTACGGCAAAACCGAGGATCGGCTATACGGAACTTGGCCTGACGAATGGGGCCGTTCATTTTAAGCTTACGGATGCGGCGCAAAGCGATGATGCGAAAAAAGCCGTTCGCGAAATGGACCCGGATTTGGACGTTGCCGTCGAGAACGGCGAATTTACATTGCGCATGTCTGATGCTGCCGTGCTTGAGCGCAAACGTTCAGCCATGGAGCAATCGATTGAAATCGTTCGACGCCGTATCGACGAAACGGGGACGAGGGAGCCTTCTATCCAACGGCAGGGCGATAATCGCATCCTTGTCCAGTTGCCCGGCGTCGATAATCCCGAGCGCATCAAGAATTTGTTAGGACAGACGGCGAAGCTAACGTTTCGATTGGTCGATGAAACAGCGGATCCGTCGGCCATGCATGCTCCGCCCGGCGAAGAAATACTTTCCTCTGCCGAAGATGGACGCGGATATGTGGTTCAGAAACGAGTAATGGTTTCCGGCGATACGCTGGAGGATGCTCAGCCGTCGTTTCAGGACGGCATGCCGGTTGTGAGTTTTAGGTTTAATTCATACGGCGGGCGCCAATTCGGCGAGGCAACACGCGCAAACGTCGGTCATTTATTCGCCATTGTCCTCGATAATAAAGTCATCAGCGCGCCGGTGATACGCGAAGCCATCATGGGTGGAAGCGGGATAATTTCCGGTAATTTTACGACGCAA
Source organism: uncultured Rhodospirillaceae bacterium (assembly GCA_964446645.1). GTDB lineage: Bacteria > Pseudomonadota > Alphaproteobacteria > UBA9219 > UBA9219 > CAIXLI01. The sequence continues at coordinate 5,325 of CAYUPD010000007.1, read as the reverse complement.
TCGGCTCAGGACCTTGCTTTGTTGCTGAGGGCCGGGGCGTTGCCGGCGCCGATAAAAGTTCTTGAAGAGCGAACCGTAGGGCCTGGCTTAGGCACCGACTCGATCCATGCCGGGACGACGGCGAGTCTGATAGGGCTCAGCTTGGTTGTCGTGTTTTTTGTCTTCGCGTATGGGCTGTTCGGTATTTTTGCCAATATTGCGCTCATGTTCAACATTGCCCTTATCTTTGCCGTGTTGTCCATTTTGCAGGCGACGTTGACGTTGCCGGGAATTGCCGGGATTGTGTTGACAATCGGCACGGCGTTCGATGCAAACGTTCTTGTTTTCGAACGCATACGCGAAGAAATCCGAATGGGTCGTTCTGTCGTTAGCTCGATCGATGCGGGATATCGTAATGCCCTATCCGCGATTATCGACGCGAACGTAACGACGCTTATTGCGGCGATTTTAATGTTCTTCTGCGGGTCTGGGCCAGTAAAGGGATTTGCCGTGACCCTGACAATCGGAATCATTACGTCGATTTTCTCGGCGCTCATGATCACGCGTCTCATCATTGTCTGGTGGATGAAAGCGACAAAGCCAAAAGAAATTCCGCTATGATGCGCCGGTAGTACGGTTCGCCTGCCTCCATTTTCTCATGATAGCGGCGATTTGTTCTTGTTTAAACGGCTTGCCCAGATGATCGTCCATGCCTGCGGCAAGGCAGCGCTCTTTGTCTCCGGCCATGGCGTCGGCTGTTAGGGCAACGATAGGGGTATGTTTATTTCTTAGCGCTTCGTATTCCCTGATTTTCCGTGTTGACTCGAAACCGTCCATCTGAGGCATGTGGCAATCCATAAAGATAAGGTCGTAATTGTTTTCCTTCACCCTTTGTAAGGCTTCCTCGCCGTTCGTCGCGGTATCGACACTGCAACAGAATTTATCGAGAATTTTCGTCATAAGTAGTCGATTGGTCGGCATATCTTCTGCGACAAGAGTGCGCATGCCTTCGATGGCGCTGATAAGGTCCTGAATTTTATTGTCTGAGGAGTCTTTAAGCAATTTAACGATTGTATGGCGCGTGATCATTGGCATAGGCGTTTTCTTCTCGCGGCTATTGAAGATAACTTTAAGAACGCCTTCGAGTTGATTTGGAAAAAACGGTTTAACGAGGAATCCAGAGACTCCATGTGAGGCCATACGCTCGAACGATGTAAAGCGGCCGTATGCTGTGAGAATAGTGACAACGGGCCATTCTAGAGTTCCGTCCTTTGTGATTTCGAGGCTAAGATCAAGGCCATTATCGTTGCCAAGTTTATAATCGAGAACAACAAAGACATAAGGATCGTTTTCTAGAAGAGCTGCGTCGATTTTTTGTTTGGCTTCTTCGGCAGTTTCGGCGGTGTCGCATCTCAAACCAATATCTTTCTCCAAACACTTCCGGGTAATGATATTGCTTATAGCATAATCGTCGACAAGGAGGGTTCGTTTGCCTTTGATAATGACATCGGGCAGGGGAGTGACCTCCTGTTCTGTTTTTCCGGGCTTTACCCGAAGAGTATAATAGAAGTTCGAGCCTTTGCCTTCTTTGCTGGTAACATTTAGAGTTCCTCCCATAATTTCGACGAGTTGCCGTGAAATCGTCAATCCGAGGCCGCTACCGCCGAAACGGCGCGTGATGGATTCGTCAGCTTGCGTAAATTTTTCGAAAATATAATCAAGTTTGCTTTCGGGTATACCCATTCCTGTATCCTGAACGCTGATATTTAACGTCAGGAGATCCTTGTTGCTATCGTCGCATGAAATCTGGATCAAAACGTGACCGGTTGAAGTGAATTTTATGGCGTTGCCGATCAGATTATAGAGAATTTGCTTAAACCGTCCCGGATCTCCGATGACATAAGAAGGGACGTTGGCGGAGAAGTCCACAAGAAGCTCAAGCCCTTTTTCCTGAGCCTTTATGGACAAGCCGTCCGTAACGTCGGCGACGGTTGAGCAGAGATCGAAGTTTATTTCTTCAAGTTTAAGCCGGCCGTCTTCAAGTTTGCTGAAATCGAGAATATCGTTGATGAGAGTGAGCAAAGATTCTCCGGATTGGTAGATGATGCGCCCCCAAGAAAGTTGTTCGGGCTTAAGCTCGGTATCGAGCAAAAGCTGAGACATGCCGATAATTGAATTCATGGGCGTGCGGATTTCGTGGCTCATGATGGAAAGAAAATCACTTTTTGCCTTATTTGCGGCCTCGGCGACTTCTTTTGCCTGTTCGAGTTCGAAAATAGGTTTTGATATGGTGCGGCCCAAATAGATGGATACGAGGAAAAGAAGGAGGATGATCGGCGTCAGGCGTTTTGCCCAAAGAATTTCTTCGGCGTGGAAAGCATTTTCGATATCGTCGATGTAACTTCCGCTGGCAATGATCCAATCCCAAGGTTCGTATAGCGAAGCGTAGGCGATTTTGGGATATGGTTCGGAGCTTCCCGGTTTTGGCCACATATAAGAGACATATCCGCTGTTTGTGTTAATTGAATTCGAAATTTCTAGAAATATAAACTTTCCATTTATGTCTTTCATCTTGCGATAATCCGCACCTTCGAGAGAAGGCATGGTGCCGTGGAAAATAATTGTAGAGGTTCGATCAAGGCCATAGATGTAGCCGTACTTGCCGTAATGAACATCATGCATAAGTTTCTTCGCTTGATTTTGAGCTTCAGAAACCGAAAGCAAGCCTTTATCTGCGAGTTGTTGATAGTGATTGATTGAACTGATGGCGGTTTCAACGATTTCGCGAAGCGCGCTTTTTCGCTCCTCCATCATCGTTCTTTTCATGAACAATAAATTGGACGCTAAAATAGAAACGAGAAGGACAATGCATATTGTTGTCAGAACGATTAATTTGGGAAGAATGCGTATGTTTTTCTTCATTGGAAACCTTCTCTGGGTTTAATAAAAATCAAACCGCGTTGAAGCAAACTTCCAGATTCCCAAGTTGATTGTTCGCCTTAATTCGTAAAAGAATTGCTATAACTTCATACTCAAGTGTGACAACGCGCGGCGTTTAGAAATTTTTTGCGAAAAGTGCCTGCGCGATAGAGACGTAATAAAAAATCGATGCGTAGTAGGTTTTGATCGATGGGCCTATAAAATTTCTGAAGGTCAAAAAGTTGTGGATAAGTACTTTGTTTTTTATGATCGTTTGTCTGGATTCTCTTCGATGTGCCTGTGACTAACTCATTAAAATATATGGAATTCAGGATGTTAGAAACTACCTATAGACGCTATCCACAATTCATCCACAAAATACGGTGTTAGATAGAATCGATTCGCTTTCCGTGGTATGAGCCATGCCTGTGAACCACAAAATATAGTGGTTAACGCCTGAGAATCAGGAGCGAATCTTGAGAATCACCGTGATTTTAGAGATTCGTTCTTCCCGCCAACAAACCGCCAGGAGTTGAAAAATTATGACATGGACCGAGCAAAAAATTCAGATGCTCAAGGATATGTGGGGACATCATAGCGCCAGCGAGATTGCCGAGCACATTGGCGGTTTGACTCGAAATGCCGTGATCGGGAAAGCGCATCGTTTGAAGCTGTCGATTCAGAAGTCGGCAAATACGCCGGGAACGGGATTGCAGTGCGCGACAGGCACTGCGGGCGTCATTAAGTCGAGCCGCAAGCGCATGCTCAGGCATTTGCCTATGGTTCCGACGCCGTCTTCATCGATGGCCTCAATGCGCACGATCCCGACGGCGAAGGACATTTTCCGTTCGCTCGAAGGGATAGGGGGGGCCGTTCGAACGGAAGGCATCGCCATGACGAAAGCCGGAGATCGTCATTGCCGTTGGCCGATCGGCGATCCCCGCTCGCCGGATTTTCGTTTTTGCGGGTGTCCCGCGCACGAAGGGTTGCCGTATTGCATCGATCACGCGCGCGTCGCGTATCAAAACGTTAGCAAGCGTACGCGTGGTTCTTCCGGCAACGACGATACGAACCATTAGAAACGAGCTTACGAAAAAATCCGGGTATCGGTTACCGATATCCGGATTTTTTATTTCCATCTTAGAACGATCTGGGCCGCCTTCATGCCCGATCGCAGAGCGCCTTCGATTGTTGAAGGAAGTCCGGTTGAAGTCCATTCACCGGCTAAAGCGACGTTTTTCCATCCTGTGTATGAGGCGGGGCGGCAGGCGTCTTGTTCTGGCGTGGCGGCGAGAGTTGCATATTTTTCGAGAAAAATTCTATGGGCCGGCAAAGTCTTTGGATCCAAATGATGGGCTGTCGCGACTTCCTCCCAGACGAGGCTCGCCATTTTGCGTGCCGGGATGCTCTTGTAGCGTTCGGCGCAACTGATCGTGACGGAGATAAGATCGTTGCGGACGAAAACCCATTCGGAGTATCCGCCGACGATCCCCGTAAATCCGTTTTCGACTGTCGGATTTTCGATGCGGAAATGAGCGTTGAGGATAGAACGGAAATCCGTCGGAGTCGGAACTTCCGGCAGAATTTCGCGCATAAACCAGGCGGGCAGAGCGAGAATAACCCAGTCCTGAGGGCTAAGTTCGACGGTCGTGTTGTTGAAGTCGAGTTCGCGTACGCAGTCGCCTTCCCATAGCATCGAGCGCAGGCGATGGTAGAACTTCACCTCCGTATCGTGTTGGCGAAGCACATTGAGGCACGGGGCGACAAAAGTTTCCGACAGGCCGACTTTGGGGATCATCGGAATGCAGGACTCTCCGCCTGCGCCGAAGCTTTGGATTAAAACGTTGCGCAGCAGAGAGGCGGAGGCGATTTCCGGTTCTGTATTTAATGCGCCTATAATAAGGGGTTCCCAAAAGTGGGTGTATAGGGTGTTTTTGTTTCCGGCCAAGCCCTTCAAAGTGCCTTTTTTGGTCGCCAGCATGAATCTAAGGGCCGACAGATAGTCGAAAGGCTTCGTTCCCGGAATTCGCCTGTTTTTATCGAAAATCCACCACGGGAAGGCTCCTTTATTCATCTTGATGGTCCATCGTTGGCCGGAAGCAAGATCGAAGAAGGGGAAAAAAGGCCCGTTGGATTCGGCCATCGTTTCCGATGCGCCGGACAAGAATAAGTAATCCCGCACGGCGGTGTTGCCCGAGAATACGAGATGATTGCCGTTATCGATGCGGCAGCCGAGTTCGCGATCCAAGAAAGAGCGGCAGCGTCCTCCGGCGAAAGGCGCGGCCTCGTATACAGTGACCTTTTCGCCGGAGAGCGAAAGCTGCAAAGCGGCGGACAGTCCGGACATGCCGGCGCCTATAATATGTATGTGACGGGCGCTCATGCAAAGAGGCCCTTAAGAACGAGAAGTATTTTTTTCCACTTTGG
>CAYUPD010000006.1:14894-19481 GCA_964446645.1 uncultured Rhodospirillaceae bacterium | reverse complement strand
AGAGAGCATGCCCGACTATCGCTGGGACATTCGCGTCGCGTCCTCGATCGGCGAGGCCATTTCGCTTCTGGCGAGCGATCGTTTCGATCTGGCTCTGGTCGATTTGGGTTTGCGCGACATCGAGGGGCCTAAAACGGTCGAGATGTTGTGCATGGTGGCCCCTTACGTTCCCATCGTCGTCTATAGTGGGACGGAAAACGACGCCGTTTTGGAGGCGGCGTTGCGCAAGGGCGCTTTCGTCTGTTTGCAGAAAAACAAAACGCCGCCAGATTTGATGCGAACGGCGCTTGTCAACGCCATGTCGCGTGACGCCGCCAAGCTATAGCGCATCTTGCATAATATGATTATGCGAGATGCGCTATGAAAACCGCCGGGAGGCGGGTTTCCGCCGCGAAGCGGGCGCTCTTTCCACGATAAAATGAATCATTTTATCGTGGACTTGCTATATGACGCGGCCCCGCCCGTTTCGCCGGTGCGGCGCAGAATAAGCGTTTCGGCGGTCTCCTGACAAAAAAGATTGCCTACCTTCGCGAGGGCGTTCGTCAATGCCGGACCGGTCAGCGGTTTGACGATATAGCCGTTGGCTCCCATTTTCAAAGCCTTGGCGCGATCGCCTTCGTAGGACGACGTGGTGCACATAAAGACGGTCGTTTTGGCAAGGGGCGGGTTTTTCCGGATTTCGGCAAGCGTTTCGAATCCGTCCAGCTCGGGCATGTTGATGTCGAGGAGCACCAGATCGATCGGCGCGTCGTTTTGCCGCGCGCGCGTAAGGAGCGTCAGCGCCTCATGCCCGTTCGCGGCGGTCACGAACTCGCACTGGATTTTCCCTTCCTCGAACAGTCCGTACCGCGCCAGCTCCGTGTCGGCGGGGCTGTCGTCGACCAGCATGAGACGCGCGACGCCGGCTTCCCTTTTGCCGTTTTGTGCAGCTGTTTCCTGCGCCGCATTCTGCGCGGAGTTCGCCGGAGCGCATGATTTCGGCAGCTCGATAAGAAACGTCGTTCCCTTCCCGGGCTCGCTTTCGAATGAGATCGATCCGTCGAAGGTTTCGACGATGTGTTTGCAGATGGACAGTCCCATCCCGAGATTTTCCGAATTGCGGCTTAATTTGGCGAAGGGCTGAAACAGCTTCTTCCGGTTCTCGGGCGGGATGCCGGGGCCGTTGTCCGCGATCTTGAACAGGATGCGGCCATTCCTCTCCTCGAGCGAGACGTGGATGCGGGGCTCGTTTTCGCTGTGCTGGATGGCGTTGCTGATGAGATTCTGAAAAATGCGGCTCAGATGTTCGACCGGCATGCCGCATTCGACCGCCAGGGTGCCGGTCAAGACGGCTTTGCGCTGATTGATCAAGGCATGCAGGTTGTTTTTGGCGATCGACAGAGCTTCGTCCGCCGAGCAGGCGGCGCAGGCGTTTGTCGCCTTCGTGTCCGACCGCAGCAACGTATAGACGGAATCGATCAGGACATCGAGCTTTTCGGCCGCCCGCCGCACAAAGAGGTTGTACGCCTTGACTTTTTCCGGCGGCAGATGGGGGTTGTCCAGAATCTCGAGAAAGCTTTTGATGGTGCGCACGGGTTCTTTCAGATCGTGCGCCATCGCCCGCGTGAATATCTCCAGCGATTGCTTCTGCTCGAAAATGCTCTGTTCCATCGCCGCGTGCTCGATAGACATGCGGATGACGCGCCGCAGCGTTTCCGGCGTGATCGACGCCTTGGAAATATAGTTCTGTGCGCCTTCCTGCATGGCCCTGACGGCCAGCGTTTCGTTGCCTTGGCCGGTCAAAATCACGACGGGAAGAAAGGGCTCATCGAGCCTCAGGCGTTTCAGAACCTCGATGCCGTCGCGTCCCGGCAGCGAGTAATCCAGAAGCACGCAGTCCGGCTTTTCGCTTTCGATCTTCTTAAGCCCTTCTTCGCCGTCGATGCAGTCGATCATTTCGAACGCGGCGTTTTGCCCCTTGTCCAACGACCGGCGGTACAGATAGCGGTCGTCTTCGCTGTCGTCGACGATCAGGATCTTAAGGGGTTTCATCGTTTTCTTCGTTCTTGGGCAGGATGGCGATTTCGAACCAGTATTCCTTCAGGCCTTTGATCGCTTCGATCAGCCCTTCGAAGCTGACCGGCTTTTGAATGTAGGTGCTGGCGCCGTCCGCGTAACAGTTCCGGATGTCGCGTTCGTCCGAGGACGTCGTCAGAACCACCACCGGAATAGAACGAAGGGTTTCGTCTTCCTTGAGCTTGCGCAGAACGTGCCGTCCGTCCATGCCGGGCATGTTCAGATCGAGCAGAATCAGCCCCGGCCGTTCGGCGTCTTTCTCGTTCGCAAACGGGCCTGTGTGCTGGAGGTACTGAAGCGCCTCCTCTCCCGAGGAGCGCCATGTGATGGGATTGTAGAGGTTCGTTCTCTTGAACGCGCGAACCGTCGCTTCGTAGTCGTCTTCGCTGTCCTCAACCAGCAGGATGTTCTGCGACTGGACTTTCTTTGGGCTTGTCATCTTTTGGGGCCTCCTCGTTTATTCCTAGGGTGAAGAAAAAGGTCGTTCCTTGTCCTAACGTCGATTCCAGCCAGATATGGCCCTTGTGGCGTTCGACGATCTTCTTGACGAACGTCAGTCCGGCGCCCGTGCTTTGGTCGTCGCCTTCGTTTTTATGCAGGCGCCGGAAGATCCTGAAAATTTCCTGAAAGTACTGTTCGTCGATGCCCATGCCGTTGTCCTTGACGTAGAACACGTCCTTTTCAAAACCGTGAGGCGCAGTGGCCGAGGGCAGAAAACCAACCTCGATCTCCTTGATATCCTTGTCGTTGTATTTGATGCCGTTCGTAATAAGATTGCGGAACACCTCGGTGATCCGGGGCCTGTCGCAGACGACGATGGGCATAGGCGCCGAGATCACGATGCGGGCGTTCTTTTCTTTAATCATGCTTTCCAGCATGTGCTGGATGTTGAAAACCAACTGGTTGGGATCGGTCTTCTGGACGGCCAGATCCGAACGGCCAAGCCGCGAGAAATACAAAAGATCGTTGACCAGATGCTCCATGCGCTGCGATAAAAACGACAGACGGTCGAGACGCCGTTTCCCGTCGTCGTCCAGTTTGTCCTGATAGTCCTCGAGAAGAAACTGCGCGTGGTTGAAAAGCCCGCGCAGGGGTTCTTTGAGATCGTGCGAGGCTATGTACGCGAAGTCGTCCAGATCGCGGTTGCTCTTTTCGAGTTCTTTGGTGTAGCGGAGAATCTTGGCCTCGCTCTGCTTGCGCGCGGTGATGTCGCGGATGAACCATGAAAAATGCAGCTTGCCGCCAAGCTCGAACAGGCTCATGGACAGGTCCATCGGAAAGATGCTGTCGTCCTTCCGCCGCCCGGCGGTTTCGTGTTTGTGCTTGGTGCCGTTGCACGTGCCGGCCTCCCGGTGGAGGCGGAAGTGTTCGAGGCATTCTCCCGCGTAGGGTTCGAGAAGAAGCCCGGTGATGTTCTTCCCGATCATTTCGCCCGACGTGTAGCCGAACATCTTCTCGGCCGCCAGATTATAGCGTAAGATAATCCCGTAAGAGTCCATCATAATCTGGGCGTCAAGCGCGTTGTCGATAATGGCCTTGATCTGGGTTTCGCCGCTTTCGCGGATGGTTTTGTTCAACAGAAAAAGCTCTTCGTTGGCCTGAGCCAGCTTCTTGTTCGCCACGTCGACGTCGTCGGCGCGGGCGAGCGCCGTTCTTTCTGCCTGTTGGGCGCGTTCCCTTTGACGGGCCATCAGGGTGTAAAAAAGAACCTCAAAAATCGTCAGAATAGAGATAACGGCCAACACAAACGTCGTTCGCTGTTGGGTTTCCTTGTCGCGCTTTTGCGTTTTGGTTCGGAGGCTATCGGTTTCATAGCTTAGCATCCGGCCCATAAGCGCCGCGACGGGGGCAACTTGACGGTCAACATAGATATTCAGTTGTTGGAGCGCGTCCTTTTTGCGGCCTTTTTCGTGCAGGTCGATAATGTGGTCGAGCGTAAGCCAGATAAGATCAAAGTCCCGTCTCAAAGAGTGAAGGCGCGTTCTTTGCACCGGATCTTCTTTCAGAAGGACTTCCAGCGTTTCGAAATTCGTTTCGATGGGGTTGAGCTGTACGTTCGGCTTTAAAGCGCCTTCGGTACCGGTTTTATTCGGCGTGCGAATGTTTTTGTATTCGGCATAGCTGTCTTTTGTGCCTAACAGAATGTAGCGATGATGCGCCACGATCGCGCTTTTCAGCTTGACGGAAAGAATGTTGATTTCGTTCAGGTTCTCCTGTGCCCTTAAGGCGTCGTCGCGCGAAGCAAGCGTTTGCTTGTTCTGTTGCCAAAAAGCGACCGTTAGAACGGTAAAAACGAAAAGGATGACGCAAAGGCCGGCGATGTAATGAGATCGGGGCAGGGACTTTTTATCGAAGATGTCCATCGGCGAGCCCCTTTTCGTTTCGCGGATTCGACAATAAGGCGATCAACGATAGTACCGGGGCGAAAGAAAAGACAACTTCTACCGGAATTTTCACACGCTTGTGTGAGCGGCTAAAAACCGCCCCGATCTATTCTTCCGGAAAACGGCACTTCAGTTCAGTAACTTTTCT